>JAGBYC010000002.1 GCA_017628935.1 Clostridia bacterium
CAAGCTAAACGATTTCCCCGACCTGTAAAACCTTTCAAAATATGGTTGACAATAAAATACTACAGTGCTATAATAAGTCATACAATAAAGAAGGGTGTGAATAGTATGACAATAACTGACAGCAGGACCAAGCTTTACAACTATTACGACAATGCCACAGCTGGTATACTAACCAGGTGGGCTGAGAAGTACGCTAGTGAAAATAACGTAACCTTTGACTATGCTTTAGTAGTCACTTTATTAGAAGTCCATAACAATAAGGGGTTAAGAAAATGATAGATAAACATATTAACGAACGCCACGGCAATTTGACAATAATAGCACGCTCTAAAAAGCCTGCTAACGGCTATTTATACTATTATTGGTGTAAGTGTGACTGTGGGAATATCAAGCGTTATAGGTACGACCAAGCCCGTAAAAATGGTAATTGTGGACAGTGTGAAGACTTTAACGCTAGTAACGTTGTAGAAAAATTAAAGGGGTTAGGAAGTGGCAAAGAATAAAACACCAGGCTTTGTAGTGCCTGCTGAACTACGAGAATTATATAAAGCAACCGTACAAAGAGCTAATAGACGTGTAAAGTCTAACCTAAAATATATAGCTAAAAACACCATAACAGCCGACCATACTAAAAGGGCGTTAGTAGGAAGTTTTGACGACCCTTTTAAGTGGGCTGGTGGTAGAATGCCCTTCAGCCGAAGTGTTAAAGGGCGTTACCTTTGGAACGCTGACACCGAACAAATGGAATTTAGAGAGTTTAAGAACAAACGAGAGTTTGAGCAATACTTAAACTACCTTAATAAATGGGGTGAAGAAACTAAAAAAGGCGAACGATTTAACGCCCACCCTGAACAAATTAAAGAAGATTATAAAAGTAGTATTATTAAAGCCTTAAACCAAGTCAAAGACCAGTATAACATAACTTTACCTAACGGGCAAATACCTAAAGAAGTAATAAAAGATATAGACAGTATGAGCCTTGAAGAAATTACAAACTTCTTTGGTAACGGTGACCCTGGCGAAGATTTAGAAATATCACAGTTTAATAGTGATGAATTTATAAACGTAGAAAACGCTGAAGACTTTATAGACGTGATTAAGTCACGTATAGCAAGTATTAAAAAGTTTGTCAGCTCTAATTAACTAATAGAATAGGAAGTGTCCGCCTATGACAAGAAAATATTTACCATTCACTATAGCAAAGAATATGAAGTACGACTACGTAAAACATTGTACGGCTGACTTTGAAACTAGTGACACTGAAGACCTTCAAGACGTTAGAGTATGGGCTTGGGGTCTTAGTGATATAATGACCTACGATTTTAACTACGGTAACAATATAGCTAGCTTTATAGACTTGCTTTTAGAAGACCGCTACGTATACGACGTAGGTATACACAACTTAAAATTTGACGGTAACTACATATTACCTGAGCTGTATAAACGTGGCTTTGAGTTTATGCCGTCTAAAGACTTTATGACCGCCTGGGAACGTGGTGACGACCTTAAAAACAAGTTTACTCACAACATAACCGCCCAGGGTCAGTGGTTTAGCTTAACGGTGGTAAAGCCTACTAAGGCTACCACTAACACCCCAGCTTTTATACATTTTTGGGACACGTTCAAGCTTTTCCCTGAGAGCCTTAAAAACGTAGGTAAGCAATACTGTAAACAATTTCAAAAGATAGACGAGCCTAAAGACTTTTACACAGCGCTACGCCCTGAAAATCACGTTATAACAGCTGAAGAGCTTAAGTACTTAAAGTACGACTGTTTAACCCTTGCCGAAGCCCTTCGAGTGCAATTCGAAACCTACGGCACTATCTACCGTACGAGAGCTTCAAAGGCTTTTGAGTTCTTCAAAGCCTGCTGTACTACTGAAGACGAAAAGACTAATACTTATAAG
Source organism: Clostridia bacterium (assembly GCA_017628935.1). Classification (GTDB taxonomy): domain Bacteria; phylum Bacillota; class Clostridia; order Christensenellales; family Borkfalkiaceae; genus HGM11412. Next base: position 1,907 of record JAGBYC010000002.1, read on the forward strand.
CAGCGTTACGAAGGCTTACAACAATACAAAATACCGTTTGTTAACGGTTTAGAAGACTACGCAGGTACTTATTTTAGGTACGCTCCGAAGGACGTTCGCAACCTTCTTAAAAGCTCTAACGTTAAGCTAGAAAAGGCTATAGACTACTTTATACCTGACTACAAGACCTGGGAAGACTTCAAGCAAGCCTACAGGGGTGGTATAAGCTACGTTAACCCTAACTACGTGGAACGTGACGTAGTAGGTAACATTACTGTATTAGACGTTAATAGTATGTACCCTTATTGTCTACGTAACTTTCCTATACCCTTTGGTAGATTTATAAAGCGTAAAGGTAAGCCTGTAAGTGGCGACCATACAACCTGGATAGCTTGCGCTAGGGTGAGCTTTAAGCTTAAAGAGAGCTACCACCTACCCTGTATACAAATAAAATATAAATACGGTAGAGAGTGGCTAGCTGAAAGCACCGACTACAAGGAATTTGGCGACGTAGACTACTACAACGACGACGTAATTTGGTTTACGGAAGTAGACTACAAGACCTACCAGGCTAACTACGATTTTACAGTACACGAGTGGCTGACCTGGTACGAGTTTAAGCAATGCGGTAATGCTGACGGTAAAGCTTTTATAGATAAATACTATAATCAAAAGCAAACAGCTGAAATAAAAATGAAAGAGCGTGCTAAAGAGCTTAACAACGACCCTGCTTTATACCTTAACGACGATAAGTATATAAAAGCCAAAATGGACCGCCAGGAAGCTAAAATCATTATGAATAGCGCCTACGGTAAACACGGCACTAAGTATATACTACTGTCTAAAAGTAGTAAGTGGTTAGGCGCTGACGTACCAGTACAGTTTAGCGCTGAAACTGTCAGCTTTAACAAAGAGCCTGACGACCCTAGCCACTACTATATACCTTACGCCTGCTTTGTTACGGCTTACGCTAGAAATATGCTAGTAACAGCCTGGAATACCTTCAAGGGTAAAGCCCTTTATTGTGACACTGACAGTATACACTTTAAGGGTACTGAAGACGATATACCGCCCGAGCTTGCCGAGTACGTAGACTGGCTTAAAATGGGTGACCTAGGTAAATGGAAGGTTGAAGGGTCTTTTATAGCAGGGCGCTACCTACGTAGTAAGACCTATATAGAAGTAGACGAAAACGACAAGGCACATATAACCTGTGCTGGCGCTACACCTGAAATAAAAGAGCTTATGACCTGGGACACCTTCAGGGTAGGCTTTAACGCCTGGGCTATTTGTGACCTGGAAGGCAAAGACAAAAACTACCACTGTAAACTAAAGCCTAAGCAATACCCTAGCGGTGTACGACTAGAGCCACAAAATTTTGAAATAAGACCAAAATAACACTTTTACCCTTTTATATTTAATATTGTGCAATGTTTGAAAATCTTTCAAAAAGTGGTTGACAATATTTTGTAACTATGTTAATATATCTATGCTAGATATTAGCAAAGGAAATGAAAAGAATGAAAGTAAAAGAATTATTTAACAAATTGGAAGGCTACAACACTATAGCTAGTATTACAGGTGAACGTACACGCTATATAGTATTTGAGTTTGAAGGCTCTAAAATTGCATATACTAAAGACTATAAAGATTTTAAGAATAGAATAATGCACGAGCTAACCCCTATGAGTGTAAAAGCTATTTTAGACTTTGACGGTTTTGTATTTGAAGACGATAGAATAGTAGAATTTATAGACAGCTTCGGCTACGTTCACCAATGCCCTTGTAGTATTTACTTATCTATTTAAGGTGGTTAGTACTATGAAAAAAGTAATATTTATAAACGGCAAATTTGAACAAAAGCAGGTTAAAATGAAGTTAGAAACGGTACTATGGTTATTAGCAGGGCTATGTATAATAGCCCTAGTATACATAAATTTATAGGTGTAAGTATGATAAAAAGTGATAAAGATAATATATGTTTGAATTGTAAAAATAGTATAATATATGACAGCTCGTTTAAGCCTGAAGGCTACCCTAATTTTATAACACAGGTAACGTGTTTGAAAGGTTATCTAGGTAAAAATGCAGGCTACCGTAAAACCTGTAAATATTTTATGAAAAAAGACTAAACACCGTCACGGGTTTTAGTATAGGTCTTAGTTTAAATGTTTACTTATGTAAGTCAAAAACACCAGCCATACTGGAGATACAGGTTAAAGCCCTGTAGACCTATTTATATGAGCAGGCATAGTGTACAGGTTTTAGCGTTCTTTTCATTTCACCTGTAGTACGTGCAATTCGTACCCTGCCCACCAAAAGCACTTGCAAGGCTTAAAATTTTTATAAAGGGTATTACAGTTTCACCCGAAGGAGCAAACACAATGGAAACTAAGAAAATTAAAGTAATCGTGTCACAAAGACAAACCAAAGACGGTAAGAAGTTTAACGCTTATGAAACGTTAGACAAAAAGGGTAACAAAATGACTTTGAAATTTACCCAGGCTGTAAAAGACTTACCTGAGCGCACCTGCTACGCTAACGTTAACGTAGACGATATGAACGTAGACCGCAGGAAAGAATACCCTGTAGTATGGGTTAAGGCTGTAGACAGCTATGAAGAATTAGCTGAAGTATCAGCTGAAAATAATAAAAAAGTAATTGACGAGCTTTTTGACTAATACTGACAGCGCTAGACTTTTCTAGCGCTTTACTTTTATAGGTGATATTATGACTAAAACTATTTCAATATACTATTCACCAGCGCCACTACTCAGCCAAAAGTGTATTTTTAACTATGTAATAGGTAACCGTGGCGGTGGTAAGTCGTTTTCGGGTAAAGTCTTAGCAATTAACCGCTTCAAAAAGAAGGGTAAACAATTTATATACCTTAGACGTTACCAAACCGAGCTAGACGAAATAACCGACTATTTTGCTGACGTTCGCTTTAAGTTCCCTGAAGATAAGCTAGAGCAAAAAGGCAGTAACCTATATATTAACGGTGAGCTAGCAGGCTATATGATAGCTTTAAGCAAGTCTATGTCCTTAAAGTCTAACCCTTACCCACTGGTAACCACGATTATATTTGACGAGTTTATTATAGATAAGGGGCGACTACCGTACCTTAAAAACGAGCCACAGCTGTTAGAAGAATTTTACGACACAGTAGACCGTTCAAGGGACGAAACTGTAGTACTAGCCTTTGGTAACGCTATAAGTATAGTTAACCCCCACTTTGTATATTTTGGGGTCTACCCTGACTTAAACAAGCGCTTTACGAAAGATAAAGAAAAGTCAGTATGTATAGAGTTTTACTTCAATGAAGAATTTATAGCCAAAAAGAAGGCTACCAGGTTTGGGCAGTCCATTAGCCAGCGTGAATACGGACAGTACAACCTTTATAACAAATTCTTAAGGGACAGTGACAGCTTTATTAAAAAGCGCCCTGCTACGGCTAATTATAAGCTTTACCAGTTCGTAATTGAAGGGGTTAAGTATAGCCTGTGGCAAGACGTCAAATACCAGTGTTACTATATCGACAATAACTACGAGAAAAACTTCGGCACGTATCGTACTTACGTAGCTGACCCTAACGAAATGGACGACACTGACAAATCAATGATACTTCTAAAGAAAAACAACGCTACTATGAAACGGCTAAAGGTTTGGTTAGAGCGTGGTGACCTGTATTTTAACAACCAAACCACTAAACAAAAATTTTACGAAATTATGTTGACAAATTAACGTTATTTTAGTATAATTATTGTAGCTGTACTCATAGTGTACTATTTACCAGTAAAGTACTATGGACACACCCTTAGCTGGGTTTAGTGCTTTATCTACTTGGTCAGTGGACAGGTGAAAGGCTAAAACTACAGCACAAAAAGAGAGCTAGTAAAATCTTACTAGCTCTTTTTATTTTGTCTTATAACTTAACCTGCTCTATTTTTTCAAACTTATAACCATACTTTTTAGCTGAAGTTGGTACAGTTCCTGAGCTACCGCCAGTATCACCGCTGTCACCTTCCCAGGTGTAGCCAGGGTCAAACGTCGCACCGTCTACGAGCTTGTCAAATTCAGTCAGGTTGTTACTGTTTATAATACTCATAACCTTACTTACGTAAAGTTCGTCAGTGGCGTAGCCACCAGCCCATATAGCTTGTATAGTGTCCTGGGCGCTCTTAATACCGTCAGGGTAAGTAGATAGACCGCCACTATACCTACTAGCACTTATAATAAGTTCGTAGTAG
>JAGBYC010000045.1 GCA_017628935.1 Clostridia bacterium
AAACAGTAGCCTTGTCGCAAACCATATTAACACGGCTACCACCTTCGATAAATTCAACGTTATCGCCTACGGCAAAATCGTATTTAATATGGTAAATTCCTTTTTCGGCATAAATAACAGGAAACTCACCGTCTGGCGTAAACCCCTCGTTTGGAAAAGTGGCAACTTTTTTATAATGGTCAATACACGCCCAACCACTTTCTTCGTCGCAACCAACTATAAGTTTTATTTTGCGATTAGGTGTAAACCCTTCGTCTTTTAACTTTTTAAGCGCATATAAGCAAATTATGGCAGCGCCCTTATCATCAATAACACCACGACCATATAAATACGTACCGTCAAAACTTAAATCGTACGGTGGAAACGACCATTTTTCAACGTCGCCCTCAGGAACAACGTCAAGATGTGCTAAAATTGCTAATCCGTCAGCATCGTTACCGTTACCAAAAACAACTTCGCCGATGTAATTGTCGTAATTAACCGTTTCAAACCCTAAACCGTTAGCCAAACTTAAAAAACTTTGTAAACAGTTTTTTATATCTTCGCCAAACGGCGCGTCTTTAACGGGCGCAGACTTAACAGACGGAATTTTTATTAAATTTTTAAGAGAATATAAAGAATTTTTTACGTAATTATTCATTTTCGCTCCTAAACACATAAAAAATTTTACCATATTTTGCAAATTAAGTAAATAAGTATCGTTTATTTTTTGCAAAATTTATTTTTTTATGATAAAATATTTTTATCGTAAAAAATTGTTGGGTTTTATGGAAAAGAAAAATATTCACGACGGACACAGAGCCCGTCTTAAAGAAAAATTTAAAAAATACGAAGAAATGCTTTCCGACCACGAAATTTTAGAGCTTATTCTTGGCTATTCTATTAAACGAAAAGACACTAACGCGTTAGCACACAGCTTAATAAATAAGTTTGGTGGGCTTAAAAACGTTTTTAGTCAGCCAGTTGACGTGCTTACTTCGATTGACGGTATAGGCGAACACACGGCAATATTTTTAAACTTGCTTGGCACGTCGCTTAAACGCGCAGATAAAAACAACGCTGAAAAAGATTTGCGCATTTACACTATTGAAGAGGCTAAAAAGCGTTTAATTTCGTTGTTTAAAGACGCAAAAACTGAAGTTTTCTACGCTCTTTTTCTTAACCGTCAAAACAAGGTTACAAATATAGTAAAAGTTGAATCAAACAGCGCAACTAACGTATCAATTGACGCTGCTGATTTTACAAAAAGTATTATTTTAAACAAGCCAGCATCAGTTATTATTGCGCACAACCATTTTGCAACCTTTCCTTACCCAAGCGACGAAGACGATAAAACAACGGCTAATATTTACACGCTACTTCGTATGTACGGCGTAAATTTATACGACCATATTATAGTTAGTGGCACTGAAGTGTTCAGCTATTTTTACGATAACCGATTACAAGATATTAAAGACAAAATTAATAAACAATTATTTTAGGAGATTTTATGAAAGTTAGAACTCGTTTCGCACCAAGCCCTACGGGCTTTATGCACCTTGGTGGTTTAAGAACAGCGCTTTACGCTTACCTTTACGCTAAACATAACGACGGCGATTTTATTCTTCGTGTTGAAGATACCGACCAAGGTCGTTACGTTGAAGGCGCTGTTGAACTTATTTACTCATCACTTAAACAATCGGGTATGGTTTACGACGAAGGTCCAGACGTTGGTGGTAACTACGGCCCTTACACTCAAAGCGAAAGAAAAGATATTTATGATAAATACGCCAAAAAGTTAGTTGAACTTGGTGGCGCTTATTACTGTTTTTGCTCAAAAGAACGTTTAGAAACGTTAACAGATAAAAACGGCAACCGTAAATACGATAAACACTGCTTAAAACTTTCAAAAGAAGAAGTTGAAGAAAAAATTAAAAACGGCGAACCATACGTTATCCGTCAAAACATTCCAAGCGAGGGTGTTAGCAGTTATAACGACCTTATTTATGGCACTATTGAAGTAGATTATAACGAACTTGAAGATAATATTTTAATTAAATCTGACGGTATGCCTACTTACAACTTTGCTAACGTTATTGACGATCACCTTATGGGAATTACTCACGTTATTCGTGGCACAGAATATCTTTCATCTACTCCTAAATACAATCTTATGTACGACGCGTTTGGTTGGGAACGCCCAGTTTATATTCACTTACCACCTATTATGAAAGACGCTACGCGTAAACTTTCAAAACGTTACGGCGACGCTAACTTTGACGACTTTGTTAAAAAAGGCTACGTTGAAGAAGCAATTATTAACTACGTTGCTTTACTTGGTTGGTGCCCTAAAAACAACCTTGAAAAAATGACGATGGAAGAAATGATTGAAAACTTCGATTTAACGGGCATTTCAAAATCACAATCGATTTTCGACGAGGTTAAATGTAGATGGCTTAACGGCGAATATTTAAAAATGATGGACGACGACGAATTTGTTAAACGCGCTACACCGTTTTTAAATGAAAAACTTTTAAGTTTAGACGTTAATAAAGTTTGCAAACTTGTGAAATCGCGTGTTGAAATTTTATCAGAAATTAACGATAAACTTGACTTTTTAGTTGACTTTAACGCGCCTATTAGCGAACTTTATGAAAACAACAAGCAAAAATCAACGGTTGAACTTGCTAAAAAAGTTATTCCACTTATTATTAACAAAATTCCTGAAATTACTGAGTTTAAAAACGACGTTATCTTCTCAACTTTACAAGAATTAGCCGTTAGCTTAGAAATTAAAGCGAAAACACTTTTCTATATTATGCGAATTGCTATTTCTGGTTTAGAAGTTACCCCTGGTGGCGCTACTGAACTTGCTGAAATTTTAGGTAAAGAAGAATGTATTATTCGTTTAACTAAAGCACTTGAAAATATTTAATAATAAAAACCGCGTTTTGATACGCGGTTTTTTATATATAGATAATTTCTTTACTTTTCTTTTTAGCGTAATTTACAGTATATAAAGTTCCACCCCTTTCTGCGTACATATACGCAATTATAATAGAACTATTATCTACCATAAACCTGTTTCGTTGTTGCATACATCCGTTAAAATATTCTTTATTTAAAGTTATAATTTTATCGGCCTTTTCTAAGCAATTATTATAAATTTGCTTTTCTATTAAATTATAACCTTCTTGTTGATTTTCACACGGAACACACGCTATTATTTCAATATTTTTATTTTTTCTTTTATATTCTAATAACGTTTCAAAGCATTTTAAATCAAACCCTTTTGCC
>JAGBYC010000046.1 GCA_017628935.1 Clostridia bacterium
TTTAAACAACAGTATATAGTATATATAAATAAAGTAAATTAAAACCGTTGACAAAATTAAGCGTTTAGTTTATAATGTTTAAGGTTTTAAGGTAAAACTTAAAATAAGCAGTTTAACTGCCATACCTTGAATACGTGGTTCAACCGTATTCCAATAAGTCCAGGAGGTAAAAAATATGAACAAGTACGAAATGCTCTATATTATCGACGCTGGTTTAACTGACGAAGCAAAAGAAGCGCTTATTGCTAAATTTGCAGACGTTGTTAACAACAACGGCGGTAAGGTTGAGAAAGTTGACAAATGGGGAGTTAAAAAATTAGTTTACCCTATCAACTACAAAACCGAAGGCTATTACGTTCTTATGTCGTTCGAATCTACAGGCGCTCTCGTTGACGAACTCAAGAGAATTGCTGGTATTACAGACGGCATTATGAGAAGATTAATAACCAAAGCGTAAAAATTGATTACTAAGTAATCGGAGGAAATTATGAACAAAGTATATTTAATAGGTAACCTTACAAGAGACCCTGAACTTTCTGAAACTTCTACTGGCGTAGCATTCTGCCGTTTCGCAGTTGCTGTTAACAGACCTTTTGCTAATGCTGAAGGCAACCGTGAAGTTGATTTCTTCAACGTTATCGTGTGGCGTGGTTTAGCAGAAAATTGTGGTAGATTTTTAAAAAAGGGTAGCAAAGTTGCAGTAGTTGGTAGTTTACAAAACCGTTCTTATGAAGATAAAGAAGGCGTTAAAAGAACTGCTACTGATATCGTTGCAAGCGAAGTTGAGTTCTTAAACACAAACCGTGAAGGCGAAGAACCCGTAAAACCTATTAAAAGTGAAAAACCGGCTCTTACTGAAATTGAAGACGACGGTTTACCATTTTAATTAAGGAGATATTATGGAAGAAAAAGTTACAAGAAAGCCTGTTAGAAAAGCACCAAGAAAAAAAGTTTGTGCTTTCTGCGTTGAAAAGGCTGAAAAAATAGATTATAAAGACGTTGCAAAACTTAAAAAATACGTTACTGAAAAAGGTAAAATCCTTCCACGTCGTATGACAGGTGTTTGCGCACAACATCAACGTGCTCTTGCTGCTGCAATTAAACGCGCAAGAATAGTTGATCTTCTCCCTTTTAAGGGCGAATAATTTTTTGACGCCATTTAAACTGCGTTATGCTGTGTTTCTATAAAATTTTATGTCTACAATAACCAAAAAGGTTAATTGTAACCAAAAAATTTTATGAGCCTTGCCTAACTTGTTTCTATGCCGTCAAACCAAGTTTAATAAACATTAAAAACACGGAATTTTGCTCCGTGTTTTTTTGTGCCTTATTTAACTTGCAACTACGCCGTTAAGAATTTTTTAAAAAATATATTGACAAAGAGTTTTAAATATGATAAAAGTAATATATAAGATATTAACTAACATTTTTGTATCTTAATTTTTAAATTATGATTCTTTGCGGTTTTTTAAATCGCTTAATTAAGGAGAAAAATTATGAAAAAAATTACAGCACTTATTATGATGGCACTTTTAGTGACAATCGGTGGCGTTTACGCAAGTTGGCTTTACGCAACTGGCGGCGCAGTTGAACTTACTGAAAAAGGTATCGGCATTAATATGGTAGGCGCTCAAGCAGACAACGAAACTACTATCGGTTACTTTGATTTTAGTGACAACTTAATTTTCGATATCGACGACCCTGCTGATGATGGTATTCTTCACAAAGCAGTTTTAGTTCCTGGTGCAACATCTTCAATTAAAATTACGTTTACGCCTAACCAAGCTGCTGGTGATGCTGCGATTGAAGATCTTGGTATTGCTATGAAATTAACTGTTTCTATTCACAACGCTAATGAATATAATGGCAATCAAATTCTTTCAATTGCTGAAGGTAAAGATGTTGTTTATAGCCCTGTTTTAACTTATGAAGATATTAATGGTGGCGTTAACGAAAAAGTAGCTTCTGGCGCTAACGAAATTGGTAAATATTATAAAGAAGGAAATAACTTTGTTTGGGAAATAACTGCTGAAGAAGCCCTTTCTATGTTAGTTCTTAACGAAGGCGAAGACCTTTTCCTTGACACTATGGCTGAACACGCTGCATTTACAGAAGCCGTTTCAAATATTCACATTGATTTTACTGTAGAACACTACGTTGGCGAATAATAATTTTAGTATTTTTTAAATGAACTTTACTTCGTACACTTTATTTCTATGCCTTATAGTGTACGTGGGGCTTGTTGCGTTGTTTGGTACTACAATTGTAATAATAGCCAGACAAACGATTAAACTCATACGCTTAGGTGTAGATGATGAGAAAATTAAAACTGAATATTTAAAAAATAAAGACAAAAAGCAGTCTATTTTAGTAGGGATAATTAATTTAGTTATCCCTATCTTTGCTTGTGTAATAATGTCGGTATTGTTTATCGGTTCAGTGACAGTTGGCGTTTTAAGCAATAACGTCGTTGGAGATGTGCCCGTTATGAAAGTTGTTTCAAGCGCATCAATGTCATCTAAATTTGAAAAGAACGAATATCTTTTTGAAAACGACTTAAACGACCAACTTCAAATGTACGACTTAATTATAACCCACAAACTTCCAGATGAAATGGAACTTAATAAGTATGATATAGTTGTTTACGAAGTAGAGCCGGGAATTTTGTTGGTTCATCGTATCGTAAATATCGAAGAACCTAACGTAAAACACCCTAATGAAAGATACTTCTTATTGCAAGGTGATGCCGTTCAGTCCCCTGATAGATTCCCTGTTAAATATTCTCAAATGAAAGGTATTTATAGGGGCGAAAGAATTCCTTTTGCGGGTAGCATCATCGTATTTATGCAGTCAACTGCTGGAGTGTTGTGCTTTATACTTGTGTTATTTGCAGCAGTTATTGTGCCAATTTTAGAAAAGAAGTTTAAAAAGGAAGCTATGTTAAGGCTTGTTAGTATGGGTCTAATTTCTAGCGTAGAAACTTCTAATTCTAATGATGGCCAAGATACACCTAATCAGCAAACAACTATTGTACAGCCTTCTTATTATATGGCGGCTACCGCCGATACCGACGGGCTTGGCAATGCGTGGTATGATTTGTTAAAAGGGAAAAAGGGTTTAACTTTTAAACAAAAGCGAGACGTAGCGCCATTAGAAGTTTTAAATAGGTATAATGTAATTGTTGAGCATCTTTATAAAATAAAAGGGCTTAACCTTTTTGAAAGTAAGCAGTGCGAAACTTACAAAAAAAGCAGGATGGCTATTGCTAAACTTGTATTTAAAGCAAAAAGTTTATATGTTTACTTAGCGCTTAATCCAACTGATTACACCAACACAAAATATATCTATACAAAAACAACTTTAAAAACCTATGAAGATTATCCTTTATGTGTAAAGGTAAGTTCAAATAGGCAGGCAAAATGGGTTTGCGAACTCATTAGCGATTTGGCAAACAAAAACGGACTTTATATGTATGCAATAAGCAAGATTCATACTATTAAAGGTAGTGATAAATCGCTTAGTCAAAAACTTTCAGAAGCTTCTGAAAAAACAAAAACTTGGTTTAAAAAGCTTACTAATTATTTGCTTTCAATAAACGGAATTAGAGTAATAAATAGCACAAAGCAAATAACCTACAAAGTTAAAAGCAAAAACATTGCAAAAATTAAAATTGTTGGGAAAACACTTAACTTATATTTGGCATTACAGCCTAAAAAGTTTAAAAACACCAAGTATAAATTTGTTGATGTTTCAAATAAAAAAGCACACGCCAAATATCCTATGCGTTTAAAGATAACTTCGGATAGAATGGCTAAATGGGCGATAGAGTTGATTGAAAAAATCTAAAAGGAGCAACCGATATGCAAGCGATAAAAAAAATTAAATATATTACGCTTGTGATATTCGTTGCTTTTATGTTGACAATAACAGGCGTTTACGCATCATGGTTATATGCCTATAAACCGCCGGAATTGAAAAACGCAACTGCTGTAGTTAAGGCATTTACGTGGCAGGGTGTTGAGCAGCTGCCTGAATTTGACACGTTAGGCGAAAATCACGTTTTACTTATTGAAAACGTTTTGTACGAGGCATCCTACGGACTAAATGCTACTAAAAAGCCTATTATTCACAATTATTTAAAAAAAGATGGAAATATCATTTACTCTGATCAATCAGTATCAGGCGGCAACTTAAAGCATATACTTTTAGATGGTACTACTTCTGAAAATCTTCGTTTTCAAGTGCATCGAATTTCGGCAACAGAATATCTTGTGGTTACATATGCTCAACGTGATTTAAACGCTGCAACTGTTGACAAAACAAGAATTCAAGTATTTTTAACGACAGTGTATAAAAATATCGAGGGAACGTGGCACGCATCAAATAGCTATGTTGGTACAGCGCTTGTGGTTGACCCTGATATAGTGTCAAAGGCTATTGATTTAGATACCTTTGTTAGAGATGGAACTAAATAAAATAATAAACATTAAAAACACGGAGCAAAATTCCGTGTTTTTTTGTGCCTTATTTAACTTGCAACTACACCGTTAAAACACAATTTTTATTTCACTAATAAATTGACAAAATTACACTTTTATAGTACACTAAAATAAAGGAGATAATTATGAAGGTTATTTTATTAAAAGACGTAAAAGGTACGGGTAAAGCCCGTGAAATAGTTGAAGTTAGCGACGGTTACGCAAGAAACTGCCTTATCAAAAAAGGCTTAGCAGAAGAAGCAACTGCCGTTAAGGTTAACAGTTTAAACATTAAAAAGAATTCTGAAGATTTTCACAAGCAAGAAGAAATTAAAGCGTTACGCGCTGAAAGTGCACGTCTTCGTGGCAAAACGGTTACGCTTTCAATCAAGTGTGGCGAAAACGGTAAAATGTTCGGCTCTGTAACAGCCAAAGAAATTGCCGACGCTATCAACGCGCAAGGCTTTAACGTTGATAAGAAAAAGGTGCTTTTAGATGCGCCTATCAAAACCCTTGGCTCATATACGGTAGAAGTTAAATTCTTGTCTGATGAAATTGCAAAAATTACCGTGCAAGTAGTACCACAAAATTAAAAAACAATAAAAACACGGCAAATTAGTTAAGTTTGCCGTTTTTTAGTATAAAAAATTGACAAAATAATACTTTTGTAGTACACTAAAACATATTCTTTTAGGAGGCTACTATGGAAAAATTACAATCATTATTAATTAAGTATCTTACAGAAAACGCTAGATACACTAACGCCCAACTCGCCTCTATGACGGGTGCGGACGAAGCTACCGTTTGCGCCGCGGTAAAAGAACTTGAAGAAAACGGCACAATTATTAAATATTCGGCTATCGTTAATGCCGACAAGGTTGAAGGCGAAACCGTTAACGCGCTTATCGAAGTAAAAGTAAAACCACAAAAATTAAA
>JAGBYC010000047.1 GCA_017628935.1 Clostridia bacterium
CTACGAACTACTATCTTTTTACCTTGAAGTAAGTCGTAGTCGAAACTGTGCATAGGTTGACCAATTTCCGTTAAAACGAAGTTGGTAATATCTACGATATTATTTATAGAACGAATACCTACGCTTGCTAAACGTTTTTTAAGCCAGTCAGGAGACTCGTTAATTTGAATATCTTTAACAACGCAACCTAAATATCTTGGGCAAAGTTCGCCGTCTAAAACTGAAATTTCAAGCTCGTCGCTAGTAGCAAAGTTGCTAACTTCGTAAGATAAATCAGGCATTTTAAGTTCTTTATTTAAAACTGCTGCAACTTCACGCGCTAAACCTAAAATGCTTTGACAGTCTGGTCTATTTGCAGTAACGCCGATATCAAAAATAACTTAGTCAAGCCCTACTATTTTTTTAACGTCTTCACCATTTTCACAAGCGTTATCTAAAATAAGTAAACCGTCGTACGATGCGCCTTTATACATATCTTCACTAACGCCTATTTCAACGCCAGCGCAAAGCATACCGTTTGATTCAACGCCACGGAGTTTACCTGCTTTAATTTTCATAACGCCAAGAATTTCGTCGTGATTTTTGCCAGTTTCGTATACAGTTGCACCTATTAACGCGCAAGGTGCTTTAATGCCAACCTTAACGTTATCAGCCCCACAACAAATTTGGAAAACACCGTGTTTACCACAATCAACTTTACAAACGTGAAGGTGCGTATCAGGTATTGCTTCGCATTCTAAAACTTCGCCTACAACAACGCCCGAAATTTCTTTACCGTTTTCAATAACTTCTTCTACTTCAAAACCACAAGAGAAGAGTTTATTTTTTAAATTTTCAACTGAAATGTCGCTGATATCAACGTAATCAGCAAGCCAACTTAATGGAAGTTTCATAATTTATCTCCTCTTACTTGAATTGTTTTAAGAAACGAAGGTCGTTTTCATAGAATAAACGGATATCAGGAATTTTGTATTTTAAAATAGCAATACGTTCAATACCCATACCGAAAGCGTAGCCAGAATATACTTCACTATCAATACCACAGCCTTCTAAAACCTTTTTATTAACGATACCAGCACCTAAAATTTCAATCCAGCCAGTACCTTTACAAAGTTTACAGCCTTTACCGTGGCATTCTGAACAAGAAACGTCTACTTCAACGCTTGGCTCAGTAAATGGAAAGTATGATGGACGTAAACGCGTTTTAGCGTCTTTACCAAACATAATTTTACAAAACTCGTCTAAAGTGCCCTTTAAGTCGCAAAGAGTAATGCCCTTATCAACTACTAAGCCTTCCATTTGATGGAATATTGGTGAGTGCGACGCGTCGTCGTCACTACGGTAAACTTTACCAGGGCTTAAAATTTTGATAGGTGGTTTTTTATCAAGCATAACGCGAACTTGTCCTGCAGAGGTTTGCGTTCTTAATAAAATATTATCGTTTACGTAGAAGGTGTCTTGCATATCGCGTGCAGGATGGTCTTCAGGTATATTAAGCATTTTAAAGTTATAATAGTCTTCTTCAATTTCAGGACCTTCAAAAATTTCAAAACCCATACCAGTAAACGCATCAATAAGTTCGTTTTTAATAAGCGTTATAGGGTGAAGCGCGCCTAATTTATTAGTTTTACCAGGTAAAGTAATATCAATTGCTTCAGTTTCAAGTGTTTTTTGAAGTTCAATTTCTTTTAAAACACTTTCTTTTTCAGCAAAAAAGCCTTCAATTTCGGCACGTAAATCGTTAACAAGTTTACCTGCGTTAGGTCTTTCTTCTTTAGGTAAATCTCTCATACCTTTTAATAATTCAGTTACCATACCAGATTTGCCAAGATACTTAACCTTAAGGTCGGTAAGTATTTTAACCGAATCGGCATTAGTTATTTCTAATTTTGCTTGTGCTGAAATAACTTGAATTTTTTCTTTCATAACTTCTCCTTATATAGACAAAATTATATAAAAAAGAGCGCCCTAAAAGGACGCTCTTATATACACGTGGTACCACCTTAATTCATACGACAACGTCGTATCTTAAAAGTTATAACGTAACTAACGGCACGGCTTACTTAAGTTCAGCTTACAACTCAGAAGTGAATAACGTTATTTGACAGTAAAAACCTTACACCAAGTGGTTTTCTCTCTTAAAAGCCGACGTAACGTCTGTCTTCATCACAGTTTTTAAATATATTTTTAAATA
>JAGBYC010000048.1 GCA_017628935.1 Clostridia bacterium
CTTAATACGTCAAAATGAGTTTTTAAAACTTTATCTGCTTGTGGCACGGAAAAACAAAACTCTTTGAAAAGTGATAATTTAGGTAAAACGCCGTGCTTAATTATAGGCGAATTTACGCATTTTTCATATACTTTTTGCGAACAAATTATTTCACTTGGAGCAATTTTTAAAAGTTCTTCTAAAATAGTTGTTTCGTCGTTACCGTCAATATTTTTAACGAAAAATTCGCCAGTTGTAATATCAGTCCATGAAATTGCAGTTGAATTATCGCCAAGTTCACTAACGCACGAAATAAAGTTGTTAGATTTTTCGTCTAAAAGCCCGTCTTCAGTGATAGTGCCGGCTGAAATTATACGCACGATATCACGCTTAACCATTTGCCCTTTAACTGCAGGTTCAAGCTGTTCGCAAACGGCAACCTTTTCGCCTGCTTCAACAAGTTTTGCTATATAAGTTTCGGCAGCGTGAAAAGGAACGCCACACATAGGTGCACGTTCTTCTAAGCCACAATCTCTACCAGTTAAAGTTAAATCTAATATTTTTGATGCCTTGATAGCGTCGTCAAAAAACATTTCGTAAAAGTCACCCAAACGGTAAAAAACGATACAGTCTGGATGCACTTCTTTAACTTGTAAATAATGCGCCATCATAGGTGATATTTTGTCTTTTTCTTTAGTTTTTTTCATAATTAACCTTTAATTTCGCCTTTAAGTGAAATACCCCCAGTTTCTACAACGGTTACGTCAACGAATTCACCTATAAGATTTTTATTTGAGTAAAAATAAATCATCCTACCAAATTCGTCGCGTCCTTGATAAAAACCTTTTTTATCGTCGTAATCTTCACACAAAATCGTAACTGTTTTGCCGTTATATTTTTTAGATTTTTCACGGTTAATTGCGTTTTGAACGTCAACTAAACGCATAATTCTATCTTTTTTAACGGCTTCGTCAATATGTCCGTCCATATCGTAGGCTTTAGTGCCTTTGCGTTTAGAATAAACGAAAGTAAACGCTCCGTCAAAACTTGCTTGTTTAACAAGGTCAACCGTATCTAAAAAGTCTTCTTCAGTTTCGTTAGGAAAACCTACCATAACGTCGCTTGTAATGGCGCATTCAGGAATATGGCGTCTAATTAAATTAACCTTTTCAAGATATTCTTCACGGGTGTATTTACGGTTCATAAGCGCTAAAATTTTAGTTGAGCCAGACTGAACAGGTAAATGAATTGACCTACAAACGTGCTTAGAATTTTTTACTGCTAAAACTAATTTTTCGTTAACGTCTTTAGGGTGATTTGACATAAAACGCAAACGATAATCCCCTTCAATTTTGTCAATTTCAGTAATTAAATCGGCAAAATCGTAGTTAAAATCAGCAGTTTTGCCGTAACTGTCAACGTTTTGACCAAGTAAAGTAATTTCTTTGTATCCTTCGTTAATAAGCGACTTAACTTCATTAATAACGTCGCTTGGCATACGGCTTTTTTCTCTACCACGAACGTAAGGAACAATACAATAAGTGCAAAAATTATTGCACCCGTACATAACGTTTACCCACGCGTTTGGATAACTTGTACGCTTAGGTGTAATGCTTTCACAAATTGATAAGTCGCCTTCTTTAATTTCAATAACGCGCTTACCGGTTTTTATACGGTTTTCAAGTAAATTTTTAAAATTATGTAAATTATGAGTGCCAAAAACAACGTCTACGAAAGGAAAAGTTTTCATTAAACTTTCGCCAACGCCGTTTTGTTGAGTCATACATCCACCAACGGCTATAATTAAACCCTTTTTCTTCTTTTTAAGTGGTTTAAGTGCGCCAACGTGACCTATTAAACTGTTTTCAGCGTTTTCACGTATACAACACGTATTAAAAACTATAATATCGGCCAAATTATCGTCATTTGTGAACGTGTAACCCATTTCTTCTAAAATACCTGCTATTTTTTCAGATTCGTGCACGTTCATTTGACAGCCGTATATGTTTATTTTATAAAATTTATTGTCCATATAGATTATTATACATAATCTACGGCATTTTTTCAACTGTTTTTTTAATATTAAAATAAATTGCATACAATTTTACCGGTAACACAAACTTTAACTATGAAAGTTGTTTTAAAAGTGCTTAAAATTTTGCTTTTCACCTTAGTTTTAGGGTTAATTTTTATAATTTGTGGCTTAGTTTACTTTTTTATAGTTAATCAGGGCGTTTATTTAGACACGTCAAAACTCACTAAAAATACGCTTGTTTATGAGTTTTATGATGCAAATAATACCCTATTTTATAAGCAAAACGGTAAAAACGGCGAAAATTACGTAGAACTTAGCACTTTAAACGATTATACTATTAACGCTTTCATTTCAATTGAAGATAAACGCTTTTATTCTCATAACGGAGTAGACGTAAAACGTATTTTAGGCGCTATTTTAAGCAACGTTAAGGCACTAAAAATTAAAGAAGGCGCGTCAACTATATCGCAACAACTTATAAAAAATACTCATTTATCAAGTGAAAAAACGTTAAAACGTAAGTTAAACGAAATTTATTTAACAATGCAACTTGAAAATAGGTATACTAAAAACGAAATTTTAGAAATTTACTTAAATACCATATATTTTGGTGGTGGCGCATACGGAATTAACGATGCAAGTAAACTTTATTTTAATAAAAATGCAAGCGACCTAACTTTAAACGAAAGCGCAACTTTTGCTGGACTTATTAAAGCACCTAACA
>JAGBYC010000049.1 GCA_017628935.1 Clostridia bacterium
AAATTAAATAACTTAACTTGTTAAATACTTTTTGCGCTTTATAATTTTTAAATTCCTTTTCAATTTCTTCTTCGCTTTGACCAAAAATGGCTAAAGTTTTTTTAAGTTCTTCGCCAGAAGAAAAATAATTATTTAAATTATTTTTCACGCTAACTGTATCTTCTTCAACGTTAAGTGGCTGTTCAACAATAAGGTTATCGTTTAATAATGCTTTAGTAGATTCTTTTATAGGTAACGATTGCAAATTTTCCATATATGGCTCCTTTTACTTTTATATAGTTATTTTTGCCCACTAAAAAATTTTTAAACCTTATTTACTTTTTTCGGCGTATTTTTACAAAAATTACCAGTAAAACCTAGTTGTTTTTAATTATAATAAGGCTCTATGTTAGGACTTATTTTTATAATTTTAACTTACGCCGTAGTGGTGGGGGTATGCTTAATTTTTAAGCGCATTAAACTAAATATTTTAAGCAAAAAAAGCAAAACGCAGTCAACCTCAAAAATTTATTACGTAACTAACGCGCAAAAATCTAAAAAGAAATTAACGCGCAAAAAACCCGATATTGCTATAAAGGGTAGTATCGTCGAAAGTATTGAAGAGTAATAAACGCTTGACTTTTTTACACTTTATAGTGTAAACTAATGTTATTCTTTGGGGCGGGGTGTAATTCCCCACCGGTAGTAAAGTCTACTAACGCATTAATTTTTAGGTGCGCCGACACGGTGTAATTCCGTGACCGACGGTATAGTCCGGATGATAAAAGAAGTAAAAACGGGTGTTTTGTACACGTTAAATTTTCTTTTCGCGCCCCCAATTCATTTTGGGTGTTTTTTATGAAAAAAGTTTTTACAACAAAAAATATTGCAGGTATGGCGATATTTTCGGCACTGTCGTTTATAGTGTACTTATTAGAGTTTCCTATTTTCGCTGGCACGCCGGCAAGTTTTTTAAAACTTGACTTTTCAAACGTTTTCGTTATGCTTGCAGGGTTTATGTACGGGCCTATTCCTGCAACTATCGTGCTACTTATTAAAGAAGCGTTGCATATTGCCGTTGGTGGTACGGGTGGCGTAGGCGAACTTTCAAACTTTATTATTACTGCAAGTTACGTTTTAATTCCATCAATATTTTATCGCCACAAAAAAGGCTTAAAAGGGGTTATAATAACCTTAATTTTTGCTTGTTTTATGCAAACAGGAATGTCTTTAATTGTAAATAAACTAATTAACTTTCCTTTCTTTATGGGAGGGGTTCCTTTTATTACAACTGATTATTCTAACAAAATGTTTAATTCGCTTTGGGTTTACATTTTAGCATTTAACGGTATAAAAAGCGTGGCAATATCGGTAATAACCGTGCTTGTTTACAAAAAAGTTTCACACTTGTTTAAAAAAATAAAATTAAAAAACTAATATGGAAAAATTATCAAAAAATCAACAACAAACTAAACAAATTGCTTTCGATTACGCTAAAACCTTAGTTAAAGGCGACGTTGTTTTATTAAAAGGCGAAATGGGTGCAGGCAAAACCACCTTCGTTAAAGGCTTAGCAAAAGGCCTTGGCATTGAAGACGAAGTTACAAGCCCCACTTACGCTTATATGAACGATTACGACGGAGTTTTATATCATTACGATTGCTACCGCTTATCGTCTGGCGAAGACGCCGAGGCGCTTGGTCTTACCGATTATTTCTACGCTGGTGGTATTTGCGTAATTGAGTGGAGTGAAAATATATCTAGCGTTTTACCTAAAAAGGTAAAAACAGTTGAAATTATAAAAATTGACGGGGGCAGAAAAATAGTATTATGAACTACCTTTTAATAGATACTAGTGGTTTACATTTAACCGTAGTAATAATTAAAAACGGCGAAGTTTTTACTGAATTTTTACCAGACGGAAACTTAAAACATTCAATAACTTTAATGCCTGCCGTTGAAAATCTTTTAAATAAATCTGGCTTAAAAATTAGTGAAATTGACGGGTTTTCAGCCGTTATCGGTCCTGGTTCGTTCACGGGTATTCGTATAGGCGTGGCTACGGTTAAGGCTTTTGCAAACGCGTTTAACAAACCCGTTTTACCCGTTACTTCTTTCGACGTATTAGCATATAATAAGCGTGACGGTAAGCGTTTAGCGATAATTGACGCTATGCACGATAATTTTTACGCTTGTGCTTATAACGGTAACGAAATTACTGTTTCGCCTTGCTTTTTAACTAAAGCCGAAGTTTTAAACTTGGCAGGCGAATATGAAATTTTATCTTCAACAAATATTGAAGGGCTTAACGTAACTAAAGTAGACCTTCTTAAAGGTTTAATTAACGCTGTAAATTCAAAGGTGAACGACTTTATTTTAAACGCCGATGCGTTAGAGCCGTTATACGTTCGAAAAAGTCAAGCTGAAGAAGGTAGAGTATGATAATTCGTAATTATTTACCTACTGACAACGCTAAAGTTTACGCTTTAGAAACGGTATGTTTTTCTAATGAAAAAAGGTCACTTAGCGTGCTTGAAAAAACGGCTAATTTAAATAATTTCGTAGGCTTAGTTGCCGAAGAAAGTGGTGAAATAGTAGGCTACGTTACGTCAACTTATTGTTTAGACGAAGCAGAAATTATAACCGTTGCAGTAAGCCCTAATTTTAGAAAAACGGGCGTTGCTACTAAATTGATTGAAAGTTTAATTTCTTCACTTAAAAACCTTAACGTTAATACGCTTTTTTTAGAAGTTCGTGAAAGCAATTTAGGAGCAATTAGCCTTTATGAAAAATTAGGTTTTACAAAACTTTCGGTTAGAAAAAATTATTATAACGGAATAGAAAACGCCGTAAATTACCGTTTAAGTTTTTAACCCAAATGGGTTTGGTGAGTTATTTTAAAAAATTATGCTAACTTAAACACTTTAGATGAAGGCAAGGGTAAAGTTTTACTTTTATTGCACGGCTATAAGTCGTCAAACAAAAGTTTTTTAAGTCAAATACCTTTTTTTAAAAGGTATTATCGCATAATAGCGCCCGACTTTACTGGATTTGGTGAAAGTAAAAAAATGGCTTTTCCGTACACGCTTGATAATTACGTTTTAGAAATTAAAGCCTTGCTTGACTATTTAAAAGTTGATAGCGTTGACGTTATAGCCCACTCTTTCGGTGCGCGCGTTATTTTAAAACTTGCCTTAACTGATAAGCGAATAAATAAAATAGTATTAACTGGCGCAGCAGGGTTAAAGCCACGCAGAACGCTTAAATACTATACAAAAATTTTTATATATAAAACGTATAAAAAGTTGTTTAAAAACGGTAAGTTTAAAGGCTTTGAGTCTAACGACTATAAAAATTTAACTTCCGTTGAAAAACAAAGTTTCGTTTACATAGTAAACGAACATTTAGATAAAGTTGTACCTTGCATAGAAAATAAAACGCTTATAATAAGTGGTAGTGAAGATACTGAAACGCCACCGTATATGCAAAAAAAACTATGCAAAAAACTTAAAAACAGTAAACTTGTGTTTATTAAAAAAGCAGGACATTTCGCGTACGTAAGCAACGCTAACGAATTTAACTATAAAGTGCGCGAATTTTTATTAGGAGATTAATAGTGGTTTTTGATATTTTACCTTTAAGTCAAAACGTAAGTGAATTATTTGCTGGCATTGCTATATTAGGGTTTTTCTTAATAGGTTTTATAAACGCCATTTTAACGTCGCTTATAGCGTACAGATATTTTCAAGTAATTCAACAATGTGGCTACGTTAGTTACGAATATAAAAAATGGTTACTTCGCCGTGATAACACCCATTTAACGCGTTTAGCAATGTTATCGCAATTATCTTTACTTGGATTTTTGCTTACAAACATGGCTCTTTCAGTTTTCAACAAATGGTGGGTGCCTTATTGTGGGTTTATTTTATACGGAATATTTTTATTCGTATACCTTTCGGCAGAGTTTAAAACTAAAAACAAACTTCCACTTGTTTTCACAAAACGAATGGTGCGTTTAATTTTAACCTTTTTTATAACTACGGTTATATTAAGCGTGTTGTTAATTTTTATGGTAAACGGAATAGCACTTATTTCGCCTGAAAATTACTTACTTTTAAATTTTAGATACGCCGTTTTATGTTTGTTTCCAGTTTTAACACCATTTATAGTTTTACTTGCATATTATATAAACAGTCCGTTTGAAAACGCTAACAATAAAAAATACGTATTAGCCGCCACCCAAAAACTTAAAGGTTACGATAATCTTATAAAAATAGGTATTACGGGTAGTTACGGTAAAACCACCGTTAAAGAAGTGTTAAAGGCTATGCTTTCAACTAAGTATAAAGTTATTGCAACGCCTGAATCGTACAACACTCCACTTGGCATTTCTAAAACCGTAAATAAGTTAGACGATAGTTACGACGTGTTTATTGCTGAAATGGGTGCAAGGCACGAGGGCGACATTAAAGAACTTGCAAACATAGTTGAACCAAACATCGCCGTTATTACTGGGGTTACCGAACAGCACTTAGAAACGTTTTTTACAATAAACAACGTTAAAAAAACTAAATACGAACTTATTGAAAGTATGAATTCGGGCAAGGCGTATTTTTCATCAGACAATAAATATACCATTGAAATGTACGAAAAATGCCCGCTTAGTAAGTATTTAGCAGGCATAAATAGTGAAAACGCTTTCGTATACGCTACTAACGTTGTGGTAAACGAACAAGGCACAACTTTCACTTTAAACTATAACGGCAAAAGCGTCGAGTGTAATACTGCGCTTTACGGTAAGCATAACGTTCAAGATATTTGTTTAGCAAGTGCAGTTGCAATAAATTTAGGCATAAGCCTTAATGAAATTAGCAGTGCAGTAGCAAGTTTAAAACAAATTAAGCACCGTTTAGAACTTACCGTTAACGAAAACGGCGTTAAGGTTTTAGACGACGGTTACAACGCCAACGTTGAAGGTGTTCAACGCGCCTTAGAAGTTTTAAAAGAATTTACTGGTAAAAAAGTAGTAATCACCCCTGGCATTGTAGAACTTGGATTATATGAAGGTGAGCATAACTACGAGTTTGGCGTAAAAATGGCATCGGTATGCAACTACGCTATTTTAGTAGGTAGGGGTAGCGCGTTAAGAATTCGTGAAGGCTTGCTTAGTTCGGGCTTTTCTGCCGGCAATATAATTATGGTAAAAGATTTAGAAGGCGCTAAACAAGAACTTACTTCTATCGTTACTAACGGCGACACCGTGTTATTTATTAACGATTTACCGGATAAGTATAGTTAACTTAAAGTGTTTTAAACTTCGTTATGCGTCGTTTCTAACCCTTTAAGCGTTTAAAAGGCTATAAACTTTATAAGATAAAACATAAAAACACTAAAGCAAAATCGGTTAGGCTTTGGTGTTTTTTTATGAAAAATGTTATAGTTGTTTTTGGTGGCAAGTCGTGTGAGCACGACATTTCAGTTATTACGGGCGTACTTACCCTTAATACAATAAACTCTACTTTGTTTAATGCTATTCCTATATATATAGCAACTGATGGAACGTGGTATACCGGTAAAGAACTTAGCGACATATCCTTTTACAAAACTAAAAAACTTAAAACTTTAAAGCGTGTTAGTTTGCTTTCTGGTAGTAATACTATATATATAATAAGAAAGGGCAAACTTAAACCGTTAGTTAACGTCGACTGCGCTATAAACTGTACTCACGGCAAAAACGGTGAAGACGGCACTTTGGCAGGAGTTTTCAATTCAAGCAATATTGCATTAGTAGGGTCTAATAATTTTTCGTCGTCGTTTTCAATGGATAAAGAATTTACAAAAACG
>JAGBYC010000050.1 GCA_017628935.1 Clostridia bacterium
CGCGTTTTCAAACGTTGCGCACTTTAACCATAAGTTTGATGAAACTCAAAAAATTATTGATAAATATTATAAGCATTTTATTGCACTAGCGTCGCCAGACTATACGTTAAACGTAAATATTCCTAACGTTAACTGTGGCGAAGAGGCAGGCGTTGTGTTTACTGGGCTTGGAGTTAACAGATACTCTGATACCTATATAAAAACAGCCGAAAACGCTTATAAATTGATAGGAGATATGCTTGAACCAAGCGAAACTGATAAGTTTACCGACGTTTATTACGCCGCTCTTAACTACGTAACGCTTTCACCTATAGTGCATATTTCTACAACCCCTGAATTAGTAAATAAGTATAAGGATTATAAATTTTAATGAAAACTATCGTTGTTGGTGGTGGCGCATCAGGTATGATGGCTGCATACTACCGTCAAATTTCCGGTAATCAAGTTATTTTGTTTGAAAAAAACGAAAAACTAGGCAAAAAACTATATATTACTGGTAAAGGTAGATGTAATTTAACTAACGACTGCGAACCGCAAGAGTTTTTAAATAACGTTGTAAGTAATCCTAAATTTTTAATAAGTAGTATAAATTCGTACACACCTAAAGACGTTATGGACTTTTTTGAGGCGTACGGACTGCAATTAAAAGTAGAGCGTGGTAATAGGGTATTCCCTTTAAGCGACAAGTCAAGCGACGTTATTAAAACGCTTAAATACGCGCTTGAAACTGCTGGCGTTGACGTTCGTTACAATGAAACGGTGGTTGACGTTTTAGCCGAAAACGGCGTAATTAAAGGCGTTGTTACCGATAAAAAAGAATATTTATGTGATAACGTTATTATTGCTACGGGTGGGTTAAGTTACGCGTCAACCGGTTCAACGGGTGACGGATATAAGTTTGCCAAAAGCTTAGGGCATACCGTAACTGAACTTCGTCCATCACTTTGTGGGCTTAATTTACAAGGTAACGATTTTAAAGAACTTCAAGGTTTAACGCTTAAAAACGTAAAACTCTCAGCAAAAGATAAAAAAGGTGAGTTTTATAGCGAACAAGGTGAAATGTTGTTTACGCATTTTGGTGTATCAGGGCCACTTGTGTTAACACTTTCGGCGCTTATGAATATGCGTAAACCAAGCGACGTTACTATTAGTATCGACCTTAAGCCAGCGTTAGACGGTCAGCAATTAGATTTACGCGTGTTGCGTGACTTAAACGCTAAAATTAATAAAGAATTTAAAAATTCACTTGACGAATTATTGCCAAAAGCGTTAATTCCGTTAGTTATTAAACGCTCTAATATAGCGCAAAATAAGAAAAATAACAGTATTACCGTAGAAGAACGTAATAAACTTGTTTCAGTATTAAAAGGGCTTGAATTTAAGGTTGCATCGTTACGTGATTATACCGAAGCCGTTATTACAAGTGGTGGCGTTTCAGTTAAAGAGGTTAACCCTAAAACAATGGAAAGTAAACTTGTTAAAGGTTTATATTTTGTTGGTGAAGTGTTAGATTTAGATGCTTTTACGGGTGGGTTTAATCTTCAAATTGCGTTTAGTACGGCGCACTCTGCTGGTGTTGCAGAAGAATAGAAAATAATTCAAAATTATTCATTTTATCTTAAATTTTATAATTTTTTAAATGAGGTATAATATGTTAAATATTGCTCTTGATGGACCTGCTGGTAGTGGCAAGTCGACAATTGCTAAAGCACTTTCAAAATCGCTTGGTATTTTATATTTAGATACTGGCGCTATGTATCGTGCTTGTGGTTTAAAGGCTAAAAAACTTGGCATTTCACCTAAAGATGAAAAGGCAGTTGATACGTTTATTCATAACGTAGATATTACCGTAAAATACGTTGACGGCGCTCAAAGAACATATCTTGACGGGGAAGACGTTTCTACTCAAATTCGTGAAAACGATATTTCTATGTACGCGTCAGATATTAGTGCGTTAAAAAACGTAAGAATTAAACTTGTAGACCTTCAACGTCAAATTGCAAGTGAGCAAGACTGCGTTTTAGACGGTAGAGATATAGGAACTAACGTTTTACCAAACGCTAACTATAAGTTCTATATTACTGCGTCAATTGATGAACGCACAGAAAGAAGATATTTAGAACTTATTGCGCGTGGCCAACAAGTTGATAAAGACGCGCTTAAAAATGAAATTGCGACTCGTGATTATAACGATAGTCACCGTGAATTTGCTCCACTTCGTCAAGCAGAAGACGCAATTTTAATAGATACTACGTCAATGACTATTGATGAAGTAATTTCAACTGTAAAATCATATATTAAATAAGGATTTATTATGCTTTACTGGATTCTTCGCCCATTATTAATGTTATTTTATAAAATTTGCTATCCTATTAAAATATACGGTAAAGAAAAAGTTGTTAAAGACGGCAAGCGTATAGTAATATGCAACCATCTTTGCAAAATGGACGTTTTCGTTGTAGGTGCGTTATATCCTAACAAAACGTAC
>JAGBYC010000051.1 GCA_017628935.1 Clostridia bacterium
AATTTAAAAATAAATAATTTTTAAAGCACGGTTAATTCCGTGCTTTTTTACTGTTTACAAAGATGTAAATATATGGTATAATAAACGTACTTTGGAGATTATTATGAAAAACTTATTTAAAAAATTAATTTGTACGGTTTTAATATTATCAACAAGCGTAACGTTGTTTGCGTGTGACCCTGAAACTACTCCACCAGACCCAAACGATATTGTAGATACGTACGTTGATACCGTTAATAAAGAAGAAGTTTCTGATAGTAACGTTTATTTTATAAACTCTAAAA
Organism: Clostridia bacterium; assembly: GCA_017628935.1. GTDB lineage: Bacteria > Bacillota > Clostridia > Christensenellales > Borkfalkiaceae > HGM11412. The sequence continues at coordinate 285 of JAGBYC010000051.1, forward strand.
CTAATTCGTATCATATTTTACTTGCAAGTAACGTTGATGAAAACAGAATGTCGGTACAACAAAAAGCGGCAAGTGAATTAAACTACTTTATTACTAACGCAGGTTATAACGAACTTCCTATCACGTACGATAACGCAATTACTGGCGTTGATTTTAGCAAAAATTACATTTCCATCGGCGATACCACTTATTATCAAGCATACGTAGCTCAAAACAACTTAACTAACGACTTAGACTTTTTAACCCTTGGTAACGACGGTTATAAAATTCGTACTAACGGTAACGTAGTAATTATTAACGCTTACGGCAATAACGGTCTTTTATACGGTGCATACGGCTTTTTAGAAAGAAATATGGGCTATCGCTATTACGCTAAAGACGAATGGAAAATTACAAATAGCGATAACGTTAAGTTAAAAAATATGAACGTAGTTGCCGTTCCTGATTTTAACAGCCGTTTCTTAGATACTGCAACTTATAACAATGAAAGCGACTATATTATTCGTCTTCGCAACCACGGTAGAGGGTATACCGGCGTTAAAGGTTTAGAAGATACCGGTTGGGTAGGTAACGACCTTTCTATGTGTAACCAGTTTTTACGCCCTGAAGAATATTATGCCAAACATCCTAACTGGTATTCGGGTGACGGTAGTAATAAAGGTGGTCAACTATGCTTTACTACTCTTTTAAGTAATAAAGAAGAAGACGGTAAGCCACTTGACGAAATGTTTAAAAACGTTTTAAATAACTTTATTATTCCTAATCCTACGGCGCGCGTAGTAATGTTTGGTATTAACGATAACGAAAATAGATACTGTATTTGTGATGCGTGTGTTGAAGAAGTTAGCAAAATTAAGCATTCTGGTCAAATTTGTTTAGTAATTAACGCTATGCAAGATAAGTTTAACGCTTGGCAAGCGTCGTTACCAAATGACGACCCTAACAAAAACAGAAAAATAACCTTTGCTTTCTTTGCTTATCTTTATTGTATGGAAGCAGCCGTTAATTACGACGAAAGTACTGACACTTATTCGTTCGTTGAATTTGACGCCCCGTACACTTGTTTAGGTGGCGACGGTGTTAACGGTGATGGCGTTGCCGACGACCTTAACTTAGAATTTAAAGGTAACGTTAATATTGCAGTTCGTATAGCGCATTTACGCGTAAACAATATGTTCCCTCAATATAACGTTGAATATAACGGAACTTCGCAAAAAGCCTTTGAAACTTGGGGTGATATTGCGCCAACGCTTTCGGTTTGGGACTACGCTACGTCGTTTACCGATTATATTGCGCCATATCCAGACTGGGACGTTATTAAAAACAACTTAGTTTATTACCGTATGAAAGGCGTTAAAGAAATTTTAACTCAGTTACCTGCGCATACGTCGGGTACGTCTTTCTACGCAATGATGATTTTCGTTCGTTCTGAACTTTTATGGGACGTTGATAAAGATATTGAAGAACTTTATAAAGAGTTTATTCTTAATTATTACGGTCCACAAGCGTACGATTCTATTTACGCATACCTTAATTATTTACGTGATTACTACGCTAAATTTAATGAAAAACACGTTGATGAAAACGGTACGGAAAGGGTAGGCGTTAAAAACGGTAATGAATGGGTGTCGTATTTTGGTGGTATTTATGAAGAATTAACTCATAGAAAATTCTTCCCATACGAAATTACTATGCACCTAAAATCTTTCTTTAATACTGCTGAAAGTAAGTTAAACGCCGTTAAAACAACCGAACCTAAATATCAAAAATATTTAGATAGGGTACAAGTTGAATCACTTTTCGTTAGATATATGGAAATTAAAAACTTCTACGATAGATATACTAGCGACGAACTTGCATATTTAATTAACGAGTTTGAAAGAATTGCTAACGTTGGTAATTTAACTCAAATAAACAACGGTGGTAAAAACGGGGCAACTCAAATTAAAGATTTTATTGAAAAATATAGAAGATATGTTTAAAAATTTAAAAAGCGTTTCGAAAACCCGAAACGCTTTTATTTTTTTATAATTTAGTTTTGCCATTTTAATAGCAGTTTTTCAATAATTGCAACTGCGCCGTACATAAACGCGGCAAGCAAGCAAAGTATAACGGTGCTTGCCATAACTAAGTCAAGCCTAAACACTTGCCCACCGTAAACTATTAAATAGCCTATACCTTGTTTAGAAACTAAATATTCGCCCATTATAGAGCCTATCCAAGCCATACCAACGTTTATTTTTAAACACGACGTAAACGTAGGTAACGACGACGGCAATACTAACTTTGTTAGTATTTCAAACTTACTTGCACCTAACGATTTTAATAGTAAAATTTTATTTTTTTCAGTTGCTAAAAAGCCGTTTTGCATTGTAATTACGGTAACTATAATAGTAATAATTATAGCCATAAATACAATCGACTTTGTTCCTGCGCCAAACCAAACTATAATAATAGGTCCAAGCGCAATTTTGGGTAAACTGTTTAAAACTACTATAAAAGGTTCGGTAACTTTTCTTAAAAATTCGCTCCACCAAAGTATTAGGGCAATAATAGTACCACCAGCCGTTGCAATAATAAAGCCAAGCAAAGTTTCATATAAAGTAGTGCCAACGTGTAGCCAAAGTTCGCCCGTTACCGTTAAATTTTTGATGGTAGAAATTATTTTAGACGGCATACTAAACAAGAAACTGTCTATGTATTCAACGCGTGCTAAAAATTCCCAAAGACCTATAAACAAAACAAGAGTTAGTATGCGTGTAAAATGCACTAAAAATAAGCCTATACGTCGTTTTTTAAGGTATAAAAGCCTTTCTTTACTTAAGTTTATTTCTTTCATCTTCAAGTTCTCTCCATAGTATATCAAAACGCTTACCAAAGTCTTTACTTTCACGCCGTTTAAGTGGGGTAACGCTTGGGTCAACGTCGTATTCGTGTTCGTGTAAAATTTTTGCAGGACGCTTAGATAA
>JAGBYC010000052.1 GCA_017628935.1 Clostridia bacterium
TCCTCTTCAGTTTGACCAGTAGTAGCCAAAACTAAAGGGAGATTGTTTTTAACAGCGTAATTTATTAAATCGTTAGTTGCTAAATGGTGAGAAAAGTCAATAATACAGTCAATTTTAACGCCGTTAAACATTGAATTTGCTTCGTCAAACGTTTTTGCGCAAGGAACGGGGCAAGTTTCACTTAAATTAACGTCAACGCCACCAACTAAATTGATGCCGTCAGTTGCGTTTATAATTTTTACAACTTCTTTACCCATAAAGCCGTTGATACCGCTAAGTAAAATATTCATAAAATCACCTTAAATACTTAAATTTTACCTTAAATAAGTTTTTGTTCTTTCATAAGTTCGTATAATTTAGTTGCGTTCTTTTCTTCCATAGGAGTTAACGGTAAGCGAAGATAATTTTCACCAAAGCCCATTTTAGCACACGCGGCTTTAACTGGAATAGGGTTTACTTCACTAAATAATTGATTTGTTAATGGAAGTAAGTCAAGTTGAAGTTTTAACGCTTCTTGAGTTTTGCCTTCTAAATAAAGCTTAACCATTTTGCTTGTAGCGTTAGGCATAATGTTTGATAATACTGAAATTACGCCTTTACCACCAAGTGATAATACAGGAATAATTTGGTCGTCGTTACCAGAATAAATGTCAATTTCATCACCACAAAGTTGTGCAAGCTTAGCAATTTGAGAAATATTGCCACTTGCTTCTTTAATAGCAACAATGTTAGGGTGTTTTGCAAGAATAGCAACGCTTTCAGGAAGTAAATTACAGCCAGTTCTTGATGGAACGTTGTATAAAATACAAGGTTTTGTGCTAGCGTCTGCAATAGCCAAAAACGACTTAATTAAACCGTTTTGAGTTGCTTTATTATAATAAGGAGTAACTAATAACATAGCGTCAGCACCGATTTCGCATGCATATTTAGTAAGTTCAATAGCGTATGCTGTGTCGTTTGAACCTGTGCCGGCAATAACTGGAACTCTACCAGCAACTTTATCTATACAGAATTTAAATGCTTGGCGGTGTTCTTCGTCAGTTAAAGTAGAACCTTCGCCCGTTGTACCAACTGAAACGATAGCATCAATACCTTGTTCAATTTGCCATTCAATAAGTCTGCCAAATGCTTCGTAATCAATACCGTTTTCGTTAAGGGGAGTGATAATTGCAGTTGCTGCGCCTGTAAAAATTGTGTTTTTCATAATAAATCTCCTAAAAATACCATGTTAAAAAACAAAAGAGACAGCCGAATAACGAAAGACCATCTCTTAATAATTGCGTTATTAAAAGGATAGCACTCCGCTAAAAAGCGACAACAGGGCGGATATTTTCCGTACTGCCAGCTAAACGATTGCCAAATTCGTTCGCTTCGGCACTAGTTCCTTTCACGTGGGGTTTTAGGCAACCGACTTGCGTCATACACGTTACTTTTAACAAAGTGCGCCTCTATCATTTATTTTTAATTATAATAGCACATTGTTTTATACTTGTCAAAGTTTTTTAACCGGTTTATTATAATTATTTTATTTTTTTATGCAAATTTTTGTTACAAATTAAATATTTGCAATTAAATTGCAAATAAATTGTATAATTTTATTATATATAAGTTATTATTTCGCCCTTTTTTTACGTACAAATTCAATTATAAATAAAATTAAAGCGTATCCTATTAAATATATAGGGGCAATTACCCATGCAGTTAAACAAGTTCCTTCGATTAACGGTTCAAAAATATGAAAAGCGTCTGAAAAACCAAATACAGACATTTGGAAAGCACCTATCGTAAAGTAAATTGTAAAGCCTAATACGGTGCAATACCACTTTTTATACGTAATTGTTATTTGGTTAAACATTATTAACGTAATAACAATAATTAACGTGAAACTATGGTGTAAAAGCCCTGTTATAGTTGGTAAATAAAATACGGTAGGGCCTTGACCA
>JAGBYC010000053.1 GCA_017628935.1 Clostridia bacterium
AGAAATCTACAAGACGTGGGTTTTTAGGATTTTTAAAGAATTCGTTTGGTTCGTTTTCTTCAACGATAACGCCACCGTCAATAAAAATTACACGGTTAGCAACTTCCCTTGCAAAGCCCATTTCGTGAGTTACAACAACCATCGTCATACCTTCTTTTGCAAGGTCTGTCATAACGGTTAAAACTTCGCCTACCATTTCGGGGTCTAATGCTGAAGTTGGTTCGTCAAAAAGCATAACGTCAGGTTCCATGGCAAGTGCACGAACTATTGCAACACGTTGTTTTTGACCACCAGATAAAGCCGACGGATAGTCGTTTGCTCTATCTTTTAAGCCTACTTTATCTAAAAGATTTAAGGCAAGTTCAGTAGCATCTTCTTTAGTCATACCCTTAAGTTTTATAGGGGCTAAAGTTATGTTATCTAAAATAGTTATGTGTGGAAATAAGTTAAATTGTTGGAACACCATACCTATTTTTTGACGGTGCTTATTTAACCCTTTTTGAATAGTTTTAGTAATGGCTTTTTCTTCTAATTTTTGTGCTAAATATTCCTCGTTTAAAGCATTAAGTTTTTCAATTAACTCAGCAGGAATTTCTTGGTTTTGCTTTTTAAGATTTTTAATTTCAGCCTTAATTTCGTTAATTTTTTCTTTAGCGTATAAACTATATAGTTTATAAACGTATTCGCCTTCAAAAACTATTTCGCCAGCATTTGGACTTTCTAAAAGGTTTAAACATCTTAAAAAAGTTGATTTACCACAGCCCGAAGGACCAACAACGGCAACAACGTCACCTTTTTTAATATCAATATTTATACCAGTTAAAACTTTATTTTCACCAAAGTATTTACACAACTCTTTTACACTTAAAATTACGTCGCCAACTTGTAAATTAGCAGAATATGAATTATTGTCTATCACTCTTTGCTAACCTCCTTTCAAGTAATTTTAATAAGTAAGTTAATGCAAGCACTATTGCTAAATACATTATAGCAGTAAATAAGTAAGGAACAAACGGTTCGTACGTTCTTGCTACGATTTGAGCGGCAACTTTAGTCATATCAACTACACCTATCGTACCTACGATAGCCGTTTCTTTAATAAGTGCAATAAATTCATTACATAACGGTGGTAACGCTCTTCTAACTGCTTGAGGAAGAACGATATGCGTCATAACTTGCATTTTGCTTAAACCTAACGAACAACCTGCCTCAATTTGACCGTCGTCAACGCTTTCTAAACCTGCACGAACGATTTCAGCAACGTATGCACCAGAGTTAATACCAAACGTAATAATAGCAGTCCACATAACTTCAGTATTAGTAAATACGATAAAATACATTATTAAAAGTTGAACGTAAACGGGAGTGCCTCTGAATACGGCAAGATATACGTCACAAATTTTATTTAATATATTAAATTTACCAAATTTTTTATTGTTGTATTTAATAAGCGCAACTATAACGCCTATAATCGACCCTAATAAAATAGCGCCTAATGAAATGGTTAAAGTTTTGCCAAAGCCTTCAAAAAATCTTAACCATCTATCGCCTTTTATTAAAGCATTATAAATTTTTTCGCCAAAGTTATCAAACATAATACCTCTACACACACAAAAGCAGGGCGTAAACGCTCTGCTTTTTGTTAATTTTTATTTGCTAATTTAGTTAATTTTAGTCAACTACGAATTCGTATGGTTCGAAACCTGAACAAGTGTAAACTTCTAATGCATCACCTTTATTGTCTGCAAGGTTAACTGCTTTAATAGTTACAGTTGGTTCTTCACCGTTTGCAATGCTTGTATAATATGCAACTACGTTAGACATATCAGTTTCAGCGATAACTTTGTTCATAGCAGCAATAATATCAGCGTTTAAAGTAGATGTTTTAGAAACACATAAACCGTATTCTTCAACTTCGATACCAGCGATTGCGTTTGCAACGTAAGTAGTATCGTTATATACGAGTTTTTGTGCAGGAAGTTCGTCGATAACAACGTAATCACATTTATTTTGTTTCATAGCTGTGAAAGCAACTGCGCCTGTGTCGTATTCAATTGCTTGTGCGCCAGTGTTGTAAAGAGCGCCTTCTGCAGTTTCAATAGCATCAGCAACCATTAAAGCACCAGTAGTACCTTTTTGAACACCGATTTTTTTACCAGCAAGCGCTTCTAAAGAAGTAAACGCTTCACCAGACTTACTAATGATGTATTGAACTGAACTATAATATGCGTTAGAGAAGTCAACGCTTTGTTTTCTTTCGTCGTTAATAGTGATACCTGCTGCACCTACAGCGTTATCTTTAGTTGCAACTGCACCTACGATACCGTCGAAGTCAACGTCTTTAACTTCCATTTTCATGTCAAGTTCTTCACAAACTAAAGCCATAAGGTAAATATCAACGCCTACAACGTCGCCTTCATAACCTTTAATGTTTGCATCTTTGCCAGTTGGATTACAAGCAGTGAAAGTAAATAAGCCTACAACTGCTAACAAACCTGCTATTAAAGCGTTTAAAAGTTTTTTCATAATTTTTATCTCCTAAAAAATAGTTTTAAATTGAGTTTCAAAAGTGGTTTTCGCTTTTGATAGGCATATAATACACCTTTAATTTTTTATTGTCAACTATTTTTTGCATAATATTCAAAATTTTTTTAAAAATATTTTATTTTTTTAATTTTTTGCTATTTTTATGCATTTTTTATGCAATTATTCATAATTTTGTGCATAAAACATTTAGTAGAAGAGATTTTTAGCGTTTATACCAAAAATTTTAACGGCAGAGATGCAAGTTAGGCTAGGCTCTCAAAATTTTTTGGTTTAAATTAACCTTATTGGTTATTGCAGACATAAAATTTTGAAGAAACACACTAAAGCGTTAGAAACAAGTAGAACAAGGCTCGCTAAGGTGAGACG
>JAGBYC010000054.1 GCA_017628935.1 Clostridia bacterium
GACCGATTTCTACGAGTTCTTCTTCGTTATCAGCAAATCCACCACCCGTTCCACCAAGCGTAAACGCAGGACGGAGAACTACGGGGTAGCCGATTCTCTTAGCCGCCTCTTTTGCCTCTTCGATAGAATAGGTTATCTCAGACGGGATAACGGGCTCGCCTATGCTTTGGCAAAGTTCTTTGAAAAGTTCACGGTCTTCAGCGCGTTCAATACTTTCACTTGAAGTGCCTAAAAGTTCTACTCTACATTCTTTTAACACACCCTTCTTTTCAAGTTGCATAGCAAGGTTAAGACCAGTTTGACCACCGATACCTGGTAAAATAGCGTCGGGACGTTCATAACGTAAAATTTTAGCAACGTATTCTAAGGTAAGTGGTTCCATATATACCTTATCGGCAATAGTGGTATCAGTCATAATAGTTGCAGGGTTAGAGTTAACTAATACTACTTCGTAACCTTCTTCTTTTAAAGCAAGACAGGCTTGAGTACCAGCATAGTCAAATTCAGCTGCTTGACCGATAACGATAGGACCTGAACCGATAATAAGTATCTTTTTTAAATCTTTTCTTTTAGCCATAAAAATTCTCCAGTTTTATTTATATATAGATATATTTGTTAATTTGTTTTCTTAATTTAATAAAAATCTAAAAACAATGCATAACGCAGTTTATAGGCTTTTATTTTTTGTATACGGCTTTACCGTTTAACACCGTTAAATAATTAACGCCGTAAAGTTCGTAATTTTCAAACGGAGTTGCCTTACCAAGTGAAATAAATTTGCTTGGGTCAACTACAAAAGTTTCATCTAAGTTCCATACAGTAAAACCTTCGTCACCAGTTACCTTAAAACGCTTTCTTGGGTTGGTTGAAAGAAGGTCTATAAGTTTTTCTAAACTTATAATATTAGTTTTAACAAGATAAGTATAACACACTGAGAAGGCAGTTTCAATACCTACGATACCAAAAGCGCTTTTTTCTAAACCTTTTGACTTTTCTTCGGCTGAGTGTGGAGCGTGGTCGGTTGCTATCATATCGATAGTGCCGTCTTTAATGCCTTCAATAAGCGCAAGCCTATCTTCTTCACTACGAAGTGGTGGGTTCATTTTAAACTTGCCGTCTTCTTTAAGGTCTGCATCAGTTAACACAAGGTAGTGAGGCGCTGTTTCACAAGTTATATCAACCCCTTCACTTTTTGCTTTACGTATAATATCAACGCTTTCTTTAGTAGATATATGGCATACGTGATAACTTACGCCCGTTTGTTTAACAAGTTCAATATCTCTTGCAATTTGCAAATATTCACTTTCACTGCAAATGCCTTTATGCCCGTTTGCTTTAGCGTACTTACCGTCGTGAATATAACCACCTTTTAAAAGTTCGTTAACTTCACAATGCGCAACTATCATTTTGTTAAGGGCTTTGGCTCTTTTCATAGCCGTAAGCATCATTTCGTTTGATTGAACGCCCTTACCGTCGTCAGAAAAAGCAATAGCGTCTTTCATTCCTTCAAGGTCGGCAAGCGTTTCACCCTTTTCGCCCACCGTGATAGCACCGTAAGGATACACGTTTATAACGGCTGAATTTTTAATTAAATCAGTTTGAATTTTTAAATTTTGAGCGC
>JAGBYC010000055.1 GCA_017628935.1 Clostridia bacterium
ACTTATTATTTCATCCATCGCGTCGGCATATCCGTCAAAGCCACGCCCCTTAATCGTCTTAAAGGCAAAGAGCGAAACGTAAGAAATTTTTCTAAATTCTTCCCTTTCATCAACTTTTGAAATATGCACTTCAACCGTTGGCAAATCAACCGATTTTAACGCATCTAAAATAGCAACGCTTGTATGAGTGTACGCACCTGCGTTTATAACGATACCGTCGTAACGCATATACGCTTTTTGAATAGCCGTACAAATATCGCCCTCACTATTAGATTGATAGCATTTTACTTTAACGCCTTCTTCTTTAGCAGACGCTTTTATAAAATTAACAAGCGCCTTATAGTCTTTTTTACCGTAAAGGTCTGGCTCACGAACGCCAAGAATATTTAAATTAACACCGTTTATCACAAGTATTTTCATAACCTTTAATCACTCCAGTTACGGCGCTTAAAACGTCGCCGTTATTTAAAATTTCAAAGTCTTTTAAAGTATCGTATAAATCTTTTCTACTTTCGTAAAGTTGTTTAATGCCTACGCTTTTAGCAATAGGTCTATCCACACACGTTAGTAAGTTTATATCACGCGTAATTAACGCCAAAACTGAGTTGCGCTTAATAGCAGTTTGATTTTCAGCGCGAAGTACTGCTCCACCACCTAGCGAAATAACTTTACCACTAAGTTTAGCAACTTCACTAACAATTTCACTTTCAATACGCCTAAACTCGTCTTCGCCCTGTTCAGTTATTATTTGCGACGGCGTTTTTTTATACCTATTTTCAATTAAAACGTCGGTATCAATAAAGTCGCGATTTAATTTTTCAGCCACCATTTTACCTACGGTAGTTTTACCAGCCGACGACATACCGTATAACACTATATTAGTTTTTTCGGTATGAACTTTTGATATAATTTCTTCAGTTTTATCGTCGTTAATTGTAACGCCAAGCCAAAACTCTTCAGCAACTAATGCTTGTTTTACAAGCATAGGTAAGCCACTTGAACAAATTAAGCCTAAACTTTCAGCTTGCATAATAAGGTCGGTTTTAAAAGGGTTGTACACACAGTCGAAAACGGCTATAAGGTTTGTAAATTTACTTAAATCAATCACCTTGCCGTCAACGTTAGGATACGTTCCTACCGGCGTTGCGTGAATAATAACTTCGGTATCTAATAGGTCGTAGCAATTTTGGTAGTTTACGTCGCCCGTTCTACTAACAACGGTTACCTTTTTAGCCCCTTCTAACGCGCAAACTGTGGTAGCCGTTTTTGACGTTCCACCACTACCTAAAATCATAACGCATTTATCTTTAAGCGATACACCTTTACGCTTTATCATATAACGCATACCTTCAGCGTCGGTATTATCACCGTAAAGCACGCCGTTTACGTTTTTTACTGCGTTAATTGAGCCTATGCTTTTAGCAACGGGGGTTAAATTAGTTACGTATTTTAACGCCTCTATCTTATAAGGAGCAGTAATATTAAACCCGTTATATTTAGTTGTTTTGAAAAATTTTTCAAGGTCAGTTTTAGGCACTTCAACCAAGTCGTACTCTAAGCCCATTTTAACGTGAATTTCACGCGAATAACTGTGACCTAATTTTTCACCCATTAAACAATATTTCATACTAAATAATTTCGCTATAACTACCTAAAAATTCAAAATGTTCAGAGCCGTTTTCAAGTTCGGCAATAAGGTTTTTAACTTCTTTTTCACATACGTCGCCCACAAAATCGAAGTAGAACATAAATTCAAACTCGCTATTTATAATAGGGCGCGATTCAATTTTAGTAAGGTTTAAGCCAAGCATTGAAAACTTGTTAAGTAAGGTATTTAAACTGCCTGGTTTATGCCCTAAACTTGTCATAACACTGATACGGTCAGCACCTTTAAAGATTTTTAAATCTTTACAAATGCAAATAAATCTTGTATAGTTAGCCGAACTATCTTGAACGGCACTTTCTAAAATTTTAAGCCCGTAAACTTCAGCACAGTCGCCAGAACAAAGGGCTGCAATAGTTTTGTCGGTTGATTCGCTTACCATTTTAGCGGCAACTGCAGTATTTTCAACGGCTACCGTTTCAACGCCTAATTTTTTAAGATAGTTAGCGCATTGTGATAACGCTTGAGGGTGCGAATACACCTTTTTAATTTTACTTATATCACTACCCACGTTAGCAACTAAACAATGGTCTATTTTAATCCTTACCGATTTTACTACGTAAAATTTACGCTTTTTCATAAGGTCGTAAATTTCTAAAACTGAACCTGCCGTACTATTTTCAATAGGCAATACGCCAAACTCACAAAGCCCGTCGTCAATAGCATCAAAAACGCCTTCAAAATTTTTAAAATACGTTATGCTTGATACGGGGAAAATTTTTCTTGCCGCTGCTTGACTGTTAGCACCTTTTATGCCTTGGCACGCAACCGACGCAGTTTTAGGCATAGTTTCACGCTCTTTATTTAAAACTTTTTCAAGTTTTTCAACCGTAGTAGACGTTAAATTCATAAAATTAGTTTGATACGCCTTGCTGGTGTTGAAAATAGTTTTGTAAAGTTCTTTAATATAAATTTGTAATTCTTCAGGAGATTTTGACGCTAAACGATATATAATATCGTTTTCACGCTCACTATCGTTAACTAATTTACCAGTTTGCGCCTTGCTTAACCCAACTTCTTTAGATAAAGCCATACGCTTTTGATAAAGTGTAATAAGTTCGTCGTCGATAGCGTCAATTTCTACACGAATATCATTTAAATTTTTCATAATTCACCAAGTAATTAAATAATTTCATCTAAAATAGCAATACAAACGGCACTTTCTACGCACGGAACGGCACGTGGAACAATGCAAGCGTCGTGCCTGCCGTTAACTTCTATTTGCACGTTTTGTTTATTAATAACGTCGATAGTGCGTTGCGTTTTACTAATTGACGGAGTAGGACGGAAAGCAACCCTCATAGTTACTAAATTACCGTTAGAAATACCACCGTTTATACCACCTGCGTTGTTAGAGTAAAAATTAACTTCGCCGTTATTATCATAATAAAGTTCGTCGTTAGCCGTGCTACCAGTTGTTTTTGCTATATCAAACCCAAGCCCAAACTCTACGCCTTTTACTGCAGGAATAGAGTAAATTAACCTTGAAATTTTACCTTCTAACCCGTCAAAAAGATTATCTCCAACGCCTGCTTTTAAGCCGTAAACGACACACTCTACCGTGCCACCAACCGAATTACCTTGCGCTTTTACGGTAGCAATTTTATTTAAAATTTCTTCTTTTTTGTCAAGTGACGGAAACTCACCGTCATTTCTAAGCGTTTCAACGTCAGCATAACTTAAAACACCGTTTTTATACGACTTAGCGTTAATTTCGCCAACCGACGATACGTACGCCGAAACGTAAATGCCTAAACTTTCAAGATACTGTTTAGCAATACCACCAACAACGCAAAGTGGAGCAGTAAGTCTACCAGAAAACCTACCACCACCGGCAAAATTAGTAACGCCGTTTTTTACGTAAGCAACGTAGTCAGCGTGTGACGGGCGTGGCTTACCTATTAAATTATCATAGTCGTTACTACGCGTGTTTTGGTTATAAATGTCGGCTGAAAAATCGCCTAAAATTTCGCCGTTGTTAACGCCCGTAAATATAGGAGCGTCAAGTTCTTTTCTACTTGTAGAAAAGACGCCTTTATTCGCCTTACGGCGTGCTAAAAAGTTATTAAGTTTATCTTCACTAAAAGTAAAGCGTGGAAACCCAGTAGCCTTTACCCCTATTTTTTCGGCGTGTGATTCGCCATAAATTTCAACCGTTATATTTTTACCGTTAAATTTCGACATCTACAACGCCTCCTAACTTAATAAAATCGTTAAAAAATTCTGGGTACGATTTTTGGTGCGCCTCTGCACCCTTAATAGTAAAATCGCCCTTGCCGTAACTACCTAAAACGGTTGCCGACATTACGGTGCGATGGTCGTTGCCACCATCAAAATTACCACCTAAAACTTCGCCACCTACTATGTGTAAGTTGCCGTTAGAATACCACGATTTAACACCTGCAACGGTAAGCGTATCAATAACTGCGTTAATACGGTCACTTTCTTTTATGCGTAGCCTATCAACGTTTTTAATAACCGTTTCGCCCTTAGCGTACGCAGATACGCAAGCAATTACCTGAACTAAGTCTGGAATATTTTCAGCATCTACCGTAATAGCGTTTAAGTCGCCCTTTTCAACGGTATACGCGCCGTTATTATAACTAATTTTAGCGCCCATATTACCTAAAACGCTTATAATTTCGCTATCACCTTGACGGCTATTAGCGTTTAAGCCGGTAACGGTAACCTTTCCACCTAACGCGCCAAGCGATAACGTAAACGCCGCGCCAGAATAGTCGCCCTCAACGGCAACTTCGTTAATAGCAATATATTTTTGATTACCTTTTACAAAATATCCGTTCTCAATTTTTTTAACTTCAACGCCAAACTTATTTAATACGTCTAACGTGATATCAATATAAGAAACGCTTACAGCGTTGTTTTTTAAAATAATAGTGCTATCGCCATCAAGTAATGGCAACGCAAATAAAAGCCCCGAAATATATTGCGAACTAACGCTTGCGTCAATTTCAAACGTGCCTGCTTTTAACTTACCTTTTACGGTATGTCCGTCTATTTCAACACCAGCACTTTTAAGCGTAGTTGCAAGTTCATTAATAGGGCGTGACATAAGTTTGCCCTTACCAGTAAACTCAGCGTTAATACCAAGCGCGCAAGCAACGGGCATTAAAAAGCGCATTGTTGAACCACTTTCGCCTGCGTCTACCGTAACTTTACCTACCACGCTACGCCTACCGTTAACGATGACGTCATTACCGTCAAAGTAAATATCTCCACCCATAGCGTTAAGCGAAGAAACGGTGGCTTGAACGTCGGCTGATACTCCGGCATTTTTTATTTTTACCTTATCGCCCGACAAATACGCCGAAATTATATAACGGTGCGCGTAACTTTTGCTTGGTGGAGCGCTAACCGTTCCCGATAAGGCATTAGGGGTAATTTTAACTATCATAATAAATTTTCAAGTTCAGTATAACTAATTTTTTTAACAACTGGCTTAGCAACATCTTCAACAAGCACGAAGTTTACGCTATCTCCAGTAGATTTTTTATCTTTTTTAATTTGATTTACAAGTTCTTTTGCCGTGAAATTGCAAGTTAAGTCAAAATTATATAAATTTAACACGCCGTATAACTTAGTAGTTACGTTATCACTTAAATTTAAAACTTTTTTAGAAAGTTTTATAGCGTAATTTATGCCTTTTGCAACGCATTCGCCGTGCGAATAATTGTAGCCAGACAAACTTTCTATTGCGTGGCCTACGGTATGACCTAAATTTAAAATCATACGCAAACCATTTTCAAACTCGTCGTTATTAACAACGTTTGCTTTAATTTGTAAGCAGTTATAAATAAGTTCTTTAGTAACGCCTTTTGAAATAAGTTCACTATTAACGGTATCACTTAAAAAAGCGTATTTTATAACTTCGCCCATACCACTAACAACTTCACGGTTAGGTAAAGTTTTTAAAAAGTTAACGTTAATATAAACGGCGTTTGGCTGATAAAACGTACCACATAAATTTTTACCTGACGGTAAGTCGATACCAGTTTTGCCTCCAACCGAACTATCTACTGCCGATAAAAGCGTTGTTGGTACGGCAATAAGGGTAATTCCACGCATATAGGTAGACGCTACGAAAGCAACTATATCGCCAACTACTCCACCACCAAAAGTTACAACGGCGTCGTTACGAGTAAAACCGTTTTCGGCTAAAAAGTTTATAATTTTAAAATAATTTTCACCGTTTTTATTTTCTTCACCGTGTGGTAAAACGTAGGTAAAAACGTTTTTGCCTGTAAAATAATTATCAAGCGCACCACCGTATAAAGCGTTAACGTTATCGTCGGTAACAATTAAAACGTTGCTACCGTTAACGTGGCTTGCCATTAAAGAAAATTGTGATAAATTATCGCTTAAAATAATATCGTAATTTTTTGATGCATTAACTTTTAAAGTAAGCATAAACCCACCTTTAAATTTTTTAGTGTACTAAAAAAACGTACTACTTTTCATTGTAACACATTTTAACTATTTTTCAAGTGTTTTTTGTCTTTTTACGTCAATTTGTATCTTTCTTTCGTTGCCTTCTTGCAAAAGAGCACGTAAACCAACTACGTCGCCGTCTTTTAAGGCATCACGATACTTAGTTAAATTCACTAAAAATTCATCAAGTTCGCTTAAAAGTTTATCGCCGTTAGCAAGCATAAGCCCTGCCCACATATCAGCGTTCATACGGGCAACTCGCGTTAAATCAAGGTAACTACCAGCAGAGTAGCCAACGTGTTTTTCGGCTTGTGCATTTTTAATAAACGCGTTTGAAACAATATGGCAAAGTTGCGACGTGTACGCAATCATACTATCGTGATTTTCACTACTTGTTTCAACCACTTTAGAAAATCCTATTGAAAGATATAAATCTTTCAAAATTTCAATATCGTTAGCGTTTGCGTTAACGTTTACAAGTATCATTGACGCCTTATCAAATAGCGAACTTTGCGAGTGGTTTATGCCCGACAATTCTCTACCTGCCATAGGGTGTCCACCCACGAAAACAAGGTTAGAAAATTCTTTAGAAAAGTTTGCCATTTTATCAACGATACTACGCTTAACACCACAAAAATCGGTAACGATAGCACCCTTTTTTAAACGTGGTAAAAAAGGCGTTAACGACGACGTAAAAAACTCTGGTCTAATAGCCACTACAAGCATATCAAGTTCACTTAAATTATTTGTGTCTAAAACGTAATGAATAGCGTTTAAACTAATAGCCTTTTCAATAACAGTATTAGATAAATCGTAGCCGTAAACAATATGGTTAGTTTTTTTAACTAACGCTTTACCAAAACTACCACCCATTAAACCTAAACCTATAATACCTATTTTCATTTTACTAATGCTTTTTAAGGAAGCATAACCATATATATAATAAATTAAAACGTTAAACCTTTGTATTTAACGGAGTATTGCACCGTTTATATTACGTAAAAAAACAGCCGTATCAACTAAATACGGCTGTTTTCAAATACAAAATTAAAATTTTTAGTACGCAAAAAATAACCGTATTAAATCAATATGGCTTGAAATAAAAGTATGCGTAATAAAAAAATTTTTGATTGTTAAGCATAATTTTTTGCTCCTATGGGGGTATTATACTCTTATGAAACACCCTTGTCAACAATTATTTTGAAAAATAATAAAATTTTAATTATACTTACTTTAACTTACACAAATGTTAAAAATTATTTACAAAATAAATAAAAAATGCTATAATTAGCGTGTTAAAAATTTTTATAGGTAAATACTATTTTTAATTATGAAACGTTTTTTTATTAAATTATTTTGCTTTATTTTAATAGTATCTTCAGCGCTTATTATTGTGCCTAGTTGCGATAAGCCTATTAAATATTCTACTGGGCTTGAATATACTTTAAACGATACCGAAACGGGTTATATTGTTACTAGCCTTGGTGAATGTGAAGACGTTGACGTTAATATTCCGTCAACTTATAATAACTTACCCGTAACTGAAATTAGTAGAGGCGCGTTTAAAGATGAAATGAAAATTACAAGCGTTACGTTGCCTAATTCGGTTACTAATATAGGTGCGTTTGCCTTTATAAACTGCATTAATTTAACAAGCATTACCTTACCTAATAACCTTACTGAAATTTCAAGGTATTTGTTTAGTGGTTGTAACGCGCTTGAAAGTATAAGTATTCCCGCCACCGTAACCACAATAGGCGATTACGCTTTTAGTAAATGCGCTAAGTTAACAAGTATTACCCTACCAAACGGATTAACAAGTTTAGGTAAAGCCGTGTTTTCAGAGTGCGAAGGGTTAACTGAAATTACTATCCCTAACACCGTTAAAAAAATTGAAAACACTACTTTTTATAGATGCTACGCTTTAAAAAGCGTAACTTTATCAAACACGTTAACAAGCATTGGCGATACTGCGTTTTGGCAATGCACTAACTTAGAAACAATTACTATTCCTGACAGCGTTGAAAGTATTGGTGGGCTTGCATTTTTTGGTTGCAGTAAACTTAACAACGTTACGATAGGCGCTGGGGTTGAAAGGTTAATGTTTATGCCGTTTAAAAACTGTAACGCGTTAACAACCATTACTTTTGTAGACCCGTCTAACTGGTATAGAACGACTGATGAAAAAGACTGTTACTCTAAATTAGGTGGCGAAAAGGTTAATATTACTAACGAACTTAGTAATTTTATTGATTATAACGCTGAGTATTACTGGTTTAAGTCTGGCGATATCAATATTGAAGACCCCGACTGGCTTTAATATTTTATAAGGTTTGACTTTAATATTCTACTGTGCTATAATTTCATTATTAATTATTTTAGGTGAATTATGATAAACAAAAAAATGTACGAACTTGGTAGCAACCGTTCGGCTATTCGCGATTTATTTGAATATGGTAAAACGTTAGCAAATAAAATTGGTAAAGAAAACGTTTTCGACTTTACTCTTGGTAACCCAAGCGTTCCTTGTCCTAACGAAGTTAACGAATATATTGCTAACCTTGTACTTACCGACGCCGTTTCTACACACGGTTATACTTCGGCTCAAGGCGATTTAGCAACGCGTGAGGCAATAGTTAATTACAACGCGCGCCGTTACGGTTTTACACTTGACGCTAACCTTATTTATATGACTTGTGGCGCTGCTGCTGCGCTTACTATCGTGTTACGTTCTATTATTAGCAACGAAGGCGAAGAAGTTGTTGCGTTTGCCCCGTACTTTCCTGAATATAAAGTATTTGTTGAAAACGCTGGTGGCACGTTAAAAGTTACCCCTGCTGACGAAGTTAATTTTGAAACCAACTTTGATATGCTTAAAAAGATTGTTTCACCTAAAACTCAAGCAGTTATTATCAACAGCCCTAACAACCCGTCTGGCACTGTTTACAGTGAAGAAACTATTATTAAACTTAGTAAGTTTTTAAATGAAAAGCAAGCCGAATACGGCCACCCTATTTATCTTTTAGCAGATGAACCTTACCGTGAAATTTTATTTGACGGTGCTACTTGCCCTTTCTTACCTAAATACTATGATAATACGATAATTTGCTATTCGTATTCAAAGGCGTTATCACTACCTGGTGAAAGAATTGGTTATATTGCTATTTCGCCTAAGTGCGAAAATGCAAGCGAACTTTACTACGCCGTTTGTGGTGCAGGTCGTAGCCTTGGTTACGTGTGTGCTCCGTCACTTTTCCAAAAGGTTGTTGCTAAGTATTGCGACGTTACTTCTAACCCACAAATTTACAAAGATAACCGTGACGAACTTATTAGTATGCTTACAAGTTTAGGTTTTAGTTGCGTTAACCCTAAAGGTGCGTTTTATTTGTTTATGAAATCGCCTATTAGCGACGCTAAAGAATTTAGCAACTACGCTAAAACGCTTGGACTTTTACTTGTTCCGTCTGACACGTTTGGAGTTGAAGGTTACGTTAGATTAGCAACTTGCGTTTCTAAAGAAACGGTAGTAAATTCTAAACCTGCATTTACTAAGCTTGCAGAAAAATATTTAAAATAAAATTAAAGCCGATGGCGTAATGCCATCGGCCTTTTTTATAAGGTGCGTTCAACTTAGCTTATTATGACGTTATTTATATATAGGGAACTTAGCACACATTTTAATAACTTCTTTAGTTACACGTTCTTTACTTTCTTCAAAATTGAAGGTTACGTCGTAAATAAAGTCGGCTATCTTTTCCATTTCTTCTGCACCAAAACCACGGCTTGTAACGGCAGGTGTACCGATACGAACGCCACTTGTAATAAACGGACTTTGTGGGTCGTTAGGAATAGCGTTTTTGTTTAAAGTAATATGCACTTCATCTAAACGGCGTTCTAACTCTTTACCAGTTACACCAGTACCTATAAGGTCTACAAGCATAAGGTGATTGTCTGTTCCACCAGATACAAGTTTAAAACCTTTTTTAATAAGTGCTTTTGATAAAACTTGCGCGTTGTCGATAATTTTTTGTTGGTAAGCCTTAAATTCAGGAGTTAACGCTTCGCCAAAAGCAACGGCCTTAGCGGCAATAATATGCATAAGCGGGCCACCTTGAGTTCCTGGGAAAATGGCTTTATCAATTTGTTTTGCTAAGTCTTCAGTGCATAAAATTAAACCACCACGTGGGCCACGTAAAGTTTTATGCGTAGTAGACGTAACAACGTGAGCGTAAGGTACTGGGCTTGGGTGTAAACCTGCAGCAACTAAGCCTGCAATATGCGCCATATCTACCATTAAATACGCACCAACTTCGTCTGCAATTTCTCTAAACTTTTTAAAGTCGATAGTGCGTGGGTATGCGCTTGCGCCTGCTAAAATAAGTTTAGGCTTGTTTTCTAATGCTAAACGGCGAATTTCTTCATAGTCTAACACTTGGCTATCTAAACTTACTTCGTAAGGAACAATGTTAAAGTATTTACCCGAAATATTTACAGGAGAACCGTGTGATAAGTGACCACCGTTTGCAAGCGATAATGAAAGCACGGTGTCGCCTGGTTGTAAAAGTGCAAAAAATACGGCTAAGTTTGCGTTTGCACCACTATGTGGTTGAACGTTAGCGTGTTCTGCGCCGAATAATTTTTTAGCGCGTTCTCTTGCAATATTTTCAACTTCGTCAACGTAAACGCAACCACCGTAATAACGCTTTGCTGGGTAGCCTTCGGCATACTTGTTAGTAAGCACCGTACCTGCCGATAATAAAACGGCTTCGCTAACGATATTTTCTGATGCGATAAGTTCAATGTTTTCTTGTTGACGTTTAAGTTCTTTTTCAATAGACGCGTAAACTTCAGCGTCAAGTTCTTTTAATTTATCAAAAAACACAAGTATTCTCCTTAAAAATATAATTAATCGTCACAAACTTCTTCAACGGCGTCAAACAACGCGTCTTTAATAAGTTTATCTTTTGAAGTTTTACCAAATTTATCAACTACAAGTTTGTCACGCTCGCTATGAGTTAAACAACCTGCACCACCTATGCAACCACCCGTGCAAGCCATACCTTCAATAAAGTTTGCTCCAAGTACGCCTTTAGACGCTTTTAAAAGGTTAAGTTTGCATTCTTCAATACCACTTGATGAAACGGCTTTAAGTTCAAAATTGCTACCGTTTTCAGTTAAGCCTTGCTTAATAGCGTCGGCTAAACCACCACATCTTGCAAAAATTCTACCATAGTACGACGCGCCTTCAAGTTCAGTTTCAGGAAGGGTTGTAATATCAATATCCTTACCGTCAAACATTGCTTGTAATTCTTCAAAAGTAATTACTGCGTCAACGTAAGGACGCACGTTTTCTTTCATAAATTCTGCTTTTTTAGCAGTACAAGGGCCTATAAACACTACCTTTGCGTTAGGGTTGTTATCTTTAATAAATTTAGAAACGAATGCCATTGGCGAAAGTTGAGTTGAAACGTATTTTTTAAGCGCTGGGAACTGCTTTTCAACGTATGAAACGAATGCAGGACAGCACGAAGAAATAAGTT
The DNA here is from genome assembly GCA_017628935.1 of Clostridia bacterium. Lineage (GTDB taxonomy): Bacteria > Bacillota > Clostridia > Christensenellales > Borkfalkiaceae > HGM11412. The sequence continues at coordinate 11,653 of JAGBYC010000055.1, forward strand.
CGCCCTTTTCAATAAGTTCTTTGCTTTCGTTGTCGGCAACCATATCTGCGCCTAAAGCGGCTTCAACAACTGATGCAAAGCCTAAATCGTGTATACCCGATACCACTTGGCCAAGTTTAGCGTAAACAAACTGGCTTGAAATCGTAGGGGCTACTACGGCGTAAACCTTGTAGTTTTGGTTATCGTTACTGCCTTTTAATAGGCGAATAACGTCAACGATATACGACTTATCAGAAATTGCGCCGAACGGACATTGATATACGCACGCGCCACAAGAAATACACTTATCGTTTTTAATTAAAGCCGAACCGTCTTCAGCCGTACCGATAGCGCCTACTTTACAAGCGCGCTCACAAGGGCGTTTACGGTTATGTATAGCAGAATACGGACAAACTTTAGCGCATTTACCACAGTTTACACACTTACTTTTATCAATGTGAGCGTTATGGTGAGCATCAATAGAAATTGCACCGAACGGGCAAACGTCTTCACAACGGTGAGCCAAACAGCCACGGCAAAGGTCGGTTACTTCGTAGCCACCCATAGGGCATTCGTCACACGCGATAGAAACAACTTCAATAACGTTAGGGTTAGATTTGTCGCCGCCTATTGCAAGTTTAACTTGTTCGCCTACTATTGCGCGTTCTTTATAAATACAGCAACGCATAGTTGGTTCTGTGCCTTTAATAATAGTTTTAGGAATATCTAAAATTTTGCTTTCAAGTTCGCCGTTGAATTCAGCGCGCGCAACTTCGCGTAAAACTTTGTATTTTAAATATTGAACTTTAGTATCAAATTTTTTAATTACTGCCATAAAATTCCACTTTTGTATATATTTTAGTTGCTTTTTTAGCACACCCTTATATTTTAGTGTAAAATATAAATATTGTCAATTAAAAAGAGTTTACCTTTTCAATTTTGGTAAACTCTATTTTTATTTAGTTTTATTATCTACTAACCTAAATTTTGCAAGACTAACGCTGAAATAGTAAATAGTTACACCAAGCGCGCACGCAAACCAGCCTACTGGGTAACTTAAACCGATAGGTACGGCACTGTTTGATATAAAGGTTGACATTATAAATAAGTAAAGTTGTCTTACCCCTATAAACCCAAAAAGCATCATAAACATAGGAACTTTCGTGTTTCCTGCACCCCTTAAAGCCGACATATACGGCTGGTTAAAGCACGATATTAAATAAAACGGAGTAATTGAACGTAAAAACAAGGTTGAATATTCTATAACGCCTACGTCTTTATTAAATACCCATGAAATTTCAGGCGCAAAAATCATAATAGGTAGCATAAGTAGGCTTGTTATTATAAGCGCTAAAAGTACTGCCGTATTTGCGCCCTTTCTTGCACGCTTTTCGTCGCCTACGCCAAGGTTTTGACCT
>JAGBYC010000056.1 GCA_017628935.1 Clostridia bacterium
ATTATAACTAAAATAATAGTAGTCAATGCGCGAAGCGCTGGTAACGCTGAATTTTTTTGATTCCTTACTGCTGAATAAACGTAAGTACTAATAGTGTTAAAAGTATATGGTCTAGTGTATTGCGAAATCATATAATCGTCAAGCGATAAAGTAAGCGCAAGCATAAACCCACTAAATACGCCCGGCATAATTTCAGGCAACACTACTTGCATTAACGCTTTTTTAGGCGTAGCGCCTAAATCTAGTGCGGCTTCGTATAAATTGCCGTCCATTTGTTTAAGTTTAGGTATTACCGATAAAACCACAAAAGGCGTGCATAACGCAACGTGGCCAATAATAAGAGAAGCAAAACTTCTGTTTATTCCAACAAGCGCAAACGTAAGCGAAAGTGAAATTGCCGTAACAATTTCAGCATTTATAACGTTTATTTGCGACGCGCCGTTTACAGTTTTACCAAAACCGCCTTTACTATAAAATATACCAATAGCGCCTAAAGTTCCTAAAATTGTAGAAATTACACCGGCAACAAGCGCTATAAGTAAAGTTCCAAAAATCATATCTCTTAACTTAGTATCAGTAAAGAGTTTTTCATACAAGTCAAACGAAAAGCCAGACCACTTGCCTATTATAGTGCTATTAGTGAAACTAAATATTACTAAAACGAAAATTGGCAAATACATAAACGCTAAAACTAATATTACGTATGCGCCGTTAAATGCTTTTTTCATAAATTAGTCCCCCTAGTGTCTTCATTTTTAGAAAACTTGTTAGTAACAAGCGTTGTAACAAGCATTATAACAAGCATTATAAGCGCTATTGCAGAGCCGTAATTCCAGTTATCGCCTTGACCAAACCAAAGTTCAATAAGTTTACCAATAATAGTTACTTTACCATTACTAAACGTATCGCTAATAACGTAACACGTCATTGATGGTAAAAACACCATTGTTATTCCGCTTAAAATACCTGAAAGAGACATTGGTAGCGTTACAGACGTAAAGACTTTAACTCTCCCCGCACCTAAATCGCAAGCGGCTTCTTCTAAACTTCTATCCATTTTAATTAAAACGCTGTAAAGTGGTAAAATCATAAATGGAAGATAGTCGTAAACCATACCTATAATAGTATTTAAAAAGTTATACTTACCAAATATACCTATTAAAACTAAAAGTTCCTTCATAGCCATTGCACGAAGAACGAAGTTTATCCACATAGGCATTATAAATAAAAGTAAAAGTATAGTTTTTTTGCTTGATTTTATTCTTGATAAAATATACGCAACAGGATACCCTATTAAAAGGCAAATAACGGTAGTTATAAGCCCAATAAGCAGACTTGTTAGTAAGTTTTTAATAGTAGATGCGTTTGTAAAAAACCAAATGAAGTTATCTAAAGTAAATTCGCCCGTTTTTGCAGTAAACGCATAGTAATCTACAAGTAAAAGTGGAAAAACTACAAATAATAGTAAAAATATTGCGTATGGAATTAAAAGATGTTTTCTTGAAAACCCAATTTTTAAAGCCATTATTTTTCTACCACCTTTAATTTAAGTTTAATTTTGTCTTTTGGTATTTTTACGCTAACCCTATCGTTTTCGTTCCAAGTGTATTCGGTATCACAAACGAAATCTTCCTCTTCTTCGTCAGTTCTTATAATAATTTGATAGTGGTCGCCTTTATAGACGATAGAAATAAT
>JAGBYC010000057.1 GCA_017628935.1 Clostridia bacterium
CCACCCGTTACGGTGTATTCAGGCAACTTAATTTTACTACCTACTAACCCCGTTGAAGGGAACGGCTCGGCAGTAGTAAATGTTAACGAAACAGGCTCGATAAGTGCTTTTACGTCAACGTTTACCGTTTTTATTTCAGCTTCATTGCCAGTAGAATCTATAAGTGAAACGGTTACTTTATACGTACCCACTTTGTTAGGTGTAAAACCAGCACCGTCGTTTTCAACGGGCTCGGTTTGTAACGAGTTAACAACGTATTTTACGCTATAAGAAAGTTTATTAGAAATGTTACCTTCTTTAGAGTCAAAGCCTAATACGTCCCAGAAAGGATAGTATTGACCTGCTTCACCTTTTGGTGCTTTATTAAGCTCGCAGTCTTCAGGTAATGAAATTACAGGCTTAATATTGTCTTCAATTTCTTCACCTATAACTGAGTGACCTAAAATTTTTGATAAGTAAACGTGCGCAGTTTTACCAGCTGTAATTTCATCAAACGTGATAGAAACTGTAACGCTCTTACTTTTAAAACTTTCAAAAGTTTTATCGCCCTTGGCCATATGAAGCGAATTATCGTATTCACGAATTACGCCGTCGTCGTTCTTTTTTTCATTAAACCCGTCGTAAGTAGTATATGTGGCGTTATTAATATAATCGTACGAAATAGCGTTAGCGCGTGGATATTTAGTTACCACTAACGTTTCTTTATTTTGACTTTGCCAAGAACCGTTAAACGAAGTTTTAGTAAGTACACCTTGCGATTCTTCTGTTTTTAATTTGTCTTTATCGTCATCTTTCCAGCCAGCCCAAGTAGTAGCAGTATGCGACCTTGACCTAATCCACGATTCACCAATATAGAAACCTCTACGAAGATGTTCTACTTCGATAAATTCGTTTGGATTTTCAACGCCGTTAATACGAATTACAACTTTTGAAAATTCAACGTCACTTGAGTCGGTAAGTTCATTTGGCATTTTTGGTGATTCTTTTTCAGGAGCAATAAAATATTCAAATAACGCAACGTCTTTTGTAAGCGATTCAACTAAAACTGGTATTTTATAAGTAAGCGTAGTAGTTTTAGTAAACGCAACGCCTAAACCAGTTGTGTTAGTTCCTCCGCCGTTAGTTTCATATTCGTACGCGCCACCTTCAACCCAGTCAGGCAACTCGGCTGACGACGTAAACGTTACGGGATTTTCTGAAGAAACGTCGATATATTTTTCCCAGTATGCATTATTATTTTCAGCAGCGTTTACCGTTTCTGTAGATTTTTTAAATCCTCCCAACGCCGTAAAGGCGCTTGCAGAAACTGCAAACGCTACGGTTAACGCTGTAAGAATAATACTTCTTTTTTTCTTCATCTTATCCTCCGCTAATAATTAGCCTTTAAGACCACCAACTGTTAAGTTATTCATAAGCTTATCTTTAAACACAATGAATAAAATAATTAATGGAATTGCAATGATAATACAACCAGCCATAATTCTTGGAATGTTAAGGCCGTCAATGTTCGATTCTTTTTGGAATAAGAATAATGCGTAAGATACCATTGGCCAAGAGAATGGAAGATATTGAATGTTAACCTTCCAGTCGTTCCAGAAAGCAATAAAGTTCATAAGCATTAACGCTGCAATTGAACCCATTGCAAGTGGTACCATTATTTCAATAAGCACTTTAAAGTGTGATGCACCGTCAATAAACGCTGCTTCAGCGTATTCCCAAGAAATACCTTTGAAGGTTGCGTAGTAGATAAGGAAACTACTACCTAAGAAACCACCCTTCATAAGTAATAAACCTATAATGTTATCGTACGTACCTAGCGTTCTCATCATATCAAGTTCTGCAGGAAGAGAACCTACGATAGGTATAATCATAGTTATAATAACTATAGGATATAAAATCGACGCAATTTTATGGTGACCGTAACGAGCAGATGCGTACGCAGTTACAACGTGCGTAGTAGCAGTAATTACGGTACAACCTATTGAATAAACTAACGAGTTTAAAATTAATTGTGGTAACCCAACAATAGTATTGTCTGGTTTTTTTACACTAATATGGTCTAACGACCAACTGTAGTTAGTAAGAGTAAAACCTTCAATAAATTCTCCAGTCCATTTATTGTTATAACCTGTTGGAACTAAGAAAATTTTCATTAAAATATCCCACTTAGTATCTTCAGGCATAATAGACTGGTTAGAAAACATTGCTTCACTATTGAACGATGCTAATACCGCCCAAAGGAAAGGTGTAAAAAGGGAGATAACGTAAACAATTAAAAGAATGAATATCGTTAAAGGGAAGGCTTGTTTATAAAACGGTTTTTTAATTCTATATTTCGATTTCATAAATGCCTCCTTAGAATTCAACTGTTGGGCCGTATTTTTCAAGTAAATACTTAACGCCTAACGTAAGTGGTGCAACTATAATAGTAAACGCTAAACCTGCAGCCGATGCAAACGGATATTGATAAGGACCAGACGTTTCACCTAAAATTATTACGTAGAAGTAATAACCTATAGTTATCGTGCTTTCAGGAGCATACTCTGCATAGAAGTTAAATAATGCCATTTGTCCAGAGAAAATACCCGGTATACCCGTTACTAAGAATACGGTAATAGTACCGTAAATCATAGGAATAACAACGTACCAAAATTCTTTAAGCATGTTAATACCTTCAAGTTCGCCGTATTCAATAATAGAATCAGGTATACGCGCCATCGCACCCGAATAAAGAATAAGTTGCGAGCCGAAACCTACCCAAACTATGTAGAAAAGGTTTATAAATAACGCCGTTCCTTCACTTTTGAATAAGTTATTTGGAATTGCACCCTTTTCTAGACCTAAAATAAACTCACAGAAGTTAGGTAAAGATTCCGTTACGAAGTTTTTAAACATAGTTGATATAACTACGTTAGAAATAATGCTTGGTAAGTATAAAACTACTTGGAAAAAGCCAGACGCAGGTATCTTTTTATAAATAACGTACGCGAAAATAATGTTTAATGGTAAACCGATTAAAACACATACTAAGTATTGAATAATAGCGTTTTCAAAGTATAATGGAAGGTTTGAACCCTGTTGAGTAAACTTTCTATAAAATTCTGCAAAGTTATCAAACAACCTATCCCAACCGATAAAAGCATATTCAATTTCAGCTATACCATCGGAATTATCAACAAGCGTAACTTCTTTAAAAGCAAGTAAAATAGAGTTAAAGTTTACGCATACGTAGAAAATAAAGAATTGTACTAAAGGGTACAACAAAATAGTCCATACGAATACTGATTCACCTATTTTACGGTTTTTAACATCGTCTTTTTTAACGCGTTTATCAGCGCCAGTTACCCTTCTAAACCAGTTATGTAAAGTAACGCTAATATCGTAAAAAAAGTTTTTAATTGCATTCAACGCAACCGTGAAAGGATAAGCAATCTTATCCTTTAACGATTTTGTTGGAACGATATCTAATTCGTTTTTAGCCATAATTTATCTCTCTTTAAATTTTATAAGCTACCACAGAAGGCAGTTTTCCAGTTACCACCAGGAGCGTTTTAATCGTCTTTAAACTCAGCATTTTCAGTATAATAATTTTTAAATGCGTTAAAGTATGTTTCTGCATCAACGCTATAATCTTCAAAAACTTCAATAGGGTTTTTAGCGTTAATTTTATTACCGTCAACTATTAAACCAGTAGTTACAACACCGTATTTAGTTTCAACTACTTTAGGGTTTAATTCGCTAAATTTAGATGCACCAGAAACGTATCTTAAATTGTCAGAAGCAACTGCATCTACGTAGTATTTATAAAGTTGTTGTTTATAGTATGAAGTGTTGTATTTTTGAGTATCATTAGAATCTAAAGCATACGTATATGGACGAGTAGAACCACTTATTGCCGTATATTTAGATAAATTCTTTTGAGTTGTAGTATAAACTAAGAATAATTTTGCAAGTATTTCTTGTGGAGTGCCTTGCGCTTCTTTACGAATAAACACGTTAGAGTTAGGCGTACCAGAAACAACAACCATCTTATTGTTGCCATCTGCATCTACGTTGTGACCTTCGTATCTAGGGTACGTCATAACGCCGAATCTACGTTTTGTGTTATCGCCATATAACGATGGTAATGATTCAAGAGTTTCTTTAGCACCGTTTTCCCACCAACCACCGTCGATGAACATTGCTACACGGTTATAAAGCGCAGGACCTTCAGCTGCTTTATATTTTGATAATATGAATCTTTTTTGAGCTTCTTCGTTACCAGTATTTTTTGCAACGTATTTGTCGTCTATCCAGCCGTTACCTACCATTTCTTCAGCAAATTTAAGCGCATATAAACGACCTTCTTGATTTGCAGTAAGGTAAGCGTTCTTTTCTGCTAACGTATATACGTTACCGTTTTTATCAGTACCTTGGCCAGTTACGTTGATATACCAGTCGTTAGCGCCTTCGTAGTTAGCGTGGAAGTTGTTGAAGTAACCTACTAAGTTGTAGCTGATTTCAGTTGAATAACCGATAGGAGTTATTTGATAATCAGAATTTAACTTACTATCGTGAGCTTCGTCGTCTAATATTTTTTCACATAAATTACGGAAATCGTCAATAGTGATAGGTAAACCGTCGTCTGCAGTACCCTTTAAACCGTCTTGACCAGCAGATTTTTGGCTGTCAATATAATCTTCAGTTAAACCACCAACGTCAGAATCTTTACCACCGATAAAGTCGCCGTCATCATTAAGATAGTAACCTCTTTCATAGAAAAGGTCTACGTCGTAAGCCATATTATAGAAAGACGAATACATAGGAATAGCAACGTAAGTGTTTGTGTAAGAACCGTCTGATCTTGAAGTTGCGTATAAAGTAAGGTCTTTAGCCGAAGCGTTTAACTTATCTGCGATAGAACCAGTTTCGCCTTCGTCGTTCCAAACCATTTTGTAGTATTCACCGTAAGTTGGGTCGTCTTTAAGATTTTGAGTGTTTGTAACAACGTCAGTAATATCTAAGAATTTAGATACATTTTCACGAAGCGCTAAAGTCGTAAAATAAAGGTCGAAACTACTATTAGTCATAATACCTAAAGCCTTATCTTCTTTAACGTCGTCTTTACCACTTTTAATGTTGATTTTAACGCCTTGTTTGCCATCTTCAAAAGACACGTCTTTAAACATTTTTTCGAACTCTGTCTTCATGTCGTAAAGCCATTCGTCGCCCCAGTCACCGGCATACACTACTACGCCTAACGTAGTTTCGTTACCAGAGTCGCCTTCAGGGTCACATGCAGTTAACGCTACCGCTGAAAAAAGCATTACAAATGTGAGTAAAAAACTCAAGATTTTCTTTTTCATAACATCTCCTTATAAAATATATAAATTTCTTTTTTAACCGCTTTTGCGGATTATTAATTAGTTTTATCAGTTTCACCGTTCTTATTAGGCTCTACTTCGCCGATAATTTCTACCGTTGCATTATTAACAGGCTTTTTAGCCTCTTTAACGGGTTCTTCTACCGGTTCGGCCACCTTGATAGGTTCTTCTACCGTTGCCGTTTCTACCGGAGTTTCTTTTTTAGATTTAGGCTCTTTAAACTTCTTTTCCTTCTTAGTTTTAGGTTCTTTAACCTTCTTTTCTTTTTTAGGTTTTTTAGGTTTATTTTTACCTAACGCTACTAATAAAAGAATAAATGAAACGATAATTAATATTGCACCAACGCCACCTATAATTAAAGTTATAACGTCTATGCCAAATACTTTAATTAAGCCAGCGTCGTCATCAATTACGTCTATTTCATAGACGTAGATGCCTTTGTTTCCGTCTAAGTCGGTTACTGTAAGTTTTACTACATAAGCGCCTGCTTTTTCAGGAACGAACGCTCCGTCAATGCAGTTAATTTCAGTACCGTTTAACGTAACGATAGCCTCGTATAACAAGAAGCCACTATCCCAGTCGTTATCAGTTGCAGTAAACGTAGCAACAGGAATTGTTGCGCCTACTTTTGATTTAGAAACAAGGTTGTCCGTTACCGTAATTACAGGAGCAGTTTTATCAGTAACTGTAATTACGTACACAACGTCGTCTAACTTAGTTGTGCCTACTTTTGCAGTAAGTTTAACGGTGTAAGTTCCTTTATGCTCTGGAGTAAATTTAAGCGTTTCGTTTTTGTAAACTTCTACGCCCTTTTCATTTAATACAACATAGTTTTTAGTAGCATTGCCAACCACTTCACCTTTAGCGTTTAACACGTTGAAAGCGTTTGCAACTAACACGTCGCTAGTAGTGTAGTTAGTACCGAAAGTTTTATCGGTAGATATGCTATAAAACTCGTTTTCAACGTCAATAATTATAATTAAATTACTAACGTTATAACCGTCGCTTATTTCAAACTTGAATATGTGTTCACCAACTTCTGAAAGAGTGTAATCAAACGCAGTTTCATTATCTATAACCCCTTCAATCGCGCCAGTTTTATCTACACCGTTAACAGCATACGAAATTGCAATTTCGTCAGTAATTATGCCAGATTTTATACCGAAAGCGTCGTACGCCTCAAACTTAACAAAAGTTATTTTCGTGCCTTTTATCGCTTGATATGCGTATACGTTTTTATTGCTTTCAACTAAGTTTGCACCGTAAAGACAATCGTCACCACTTTTGAAAATAATAGGTTGAACGCTATCAACTACGCGTACGGTAAATTCTATATATTCTTTTTGGTTTTCGTTTTGAGGTTCAAGTTCGCCACTAGATGCGCTTCTTCTTGGAATAGTATACGTTACACCGTCAGGAGTTTTATAAGATATTCTAATTTTAAACTTGTAATCTACGTCAAATATATCGTTTTTAAATTTATAACCTTCGTTAAGTTCACCTGCGGTAAAAGAACGATAATTTTCATCTTCACTACCAGTTACACCGTTAGCGTCAGGTTCGCTTACTAAAAACTCGTATTCAAGGCTCGCAAGTGCGTTTCCGTAGAAGTTTTTGCCGTACGCAGTATCGAAGAAAGAAATTACGTTTTTATCAATTAATAACGGGCTATCAACACCCATTGAATAAGTGCTGTTTGTAGCAACGTTTAAGTTATAATAAGTTCTTTGAACGTTTATTTCGTACTTATATTCAAAAGTATGGTCTTCATCGCTACCGTTGAAAATATCATCGACAACGTAGTAAGTAAGAATATACGTTCCTTCTTCATCAAAGGTTATTTCGTGGTTTTCAGAAATTTCAGTTCTAACGGCTTTTACGGTTGTTATAGGACTGTCGTTTTCGTCGTAGCCTATTACCTTTTCAAACTTAAACTCAACGCGTGATAAGTCTTTATCGTGATAAATAGGTGACGACACCGTAGCGCCAGCGTCGTAAACAACGCCTACCGTCGTATCGAAACTTGTTGGAACTTTAGTTCTTTTAAACGTTACTTTTGAAGCGCTTTCTTCCATAACGTTTATTTTATAATCAGAGGTGTATTTTACTGCATTGTTTCCTACACCTTCGGTGTGAATATAACGTAAAGTGTATTCGCCCGACGCTTCGAAAACGTATTTATCAGTAACGCTAAAATTACGTGTGTTAAAAGTAATATTACTAATTGCGTTTATTATAGCGCCTACGTAAACCTTACTTGAATACCACTTGCCTTCATCGTGAGTATGAGTACCTACGGGACATTTGCTAGCGCCAGTACATTGTTTGTATCCAAATATTGCACCAAAACTACTACTATCGTTAACTAATGAGAAGTAATAGCCAAAGTCTGCAGTTTTAAGTTCATTTACAGTTAAACTGTAAAGCCAGTTATATACCGTTTTTAACTTTTCGTCGGTAGAAACGACTTTACCGTCTTGTAAATACCAACCTTCACTGTGAGTATGCTTTTGCGCCGTTACGTTACAGTTAGTTTCTTCGCCTTTATCTCCACTACAGTAATAAGCGTTCATAAATTCGCCTATTTTTAAGTTAGATATAGTTTCGTTAACGTTAACACCAGTATCAGTTATTTGAAGGTCTAAAATTTTACCTGCAAAATTATTTATAACGTTTTTATTTACGTCTTCCCACTTGTTGGTTTTTTCATCTTTAGTAAAGCCAAGCACCATACCAAGGCTTTGATCTTTAACCTCAGGATTAGTTACCGCATTTGTTACCGTATTTAACTCGTCAAGCGTTACGTTGTATATATTTAAACGTAAACTATTAGTATCGTCGTTAGCTAAAACAAGTTTATTGTTAGCGTCGTACCAACCGTGCTTATGCTTATTAGAAGTTGTTGTACAGTCATCAGGGCATTTCTTTAAACCTAATAACTCGCCAACCTTAACGCTTTTAACAGCCTTTAATACGTCTGCACCATTTTCTTTAACGGTAGCGCCGTTAGAGTATAAAAGGTTAATTTTGCCGTTAAAATCAACTCCCTTAGCCTTTTCGTTAGCGTAAAATTTAGCCGACGGGAAGGTGTAATCATATTTAGCGTAAGCGTCGTATAAATAATTTACTTGAATGTTTTGGAAGGTTTCATCAGTAGCACCTTTTACCACTTTAGTAGAAACCAAAGCCCCACCAAACGCCCCTAGTATTACGAAAGACAACGCTACAATGCTAATTTTTTTAAACAAATTAAATATTTTCATCTAGCGCCTCTCCCTTAACAACTTTTTTCTTTCTAATAGAAAGAAATATGGTAAGCCCTAAGAAAATTACACCAACACCTAAAAGAGCGTAAGCAATTATTTTAATAGTGCTTATATAACCTATTTCAGTTGCAGAAGTATCAACGATATTGTCATTACCAGTAGCGTTTTCAACGTCTACCATAGTTAATTCTTTCCAAGATGCAGTAAGTGTTACGTCGCTTGTTAAAGGGTTTTTGAAATTAAACTTTTCGTTGCCACTAAACCAACCGTTAAACACGTAACCTTCTTTAGTTGGAAGATACGAATTAGCTTTATCGCCTACTTTTACAATTTGAACCTTTTCGCTACCGTCAGTAACGAAGGTTACTTTATAATATTCGTTTGAATATAAAGCGTATAACGTAGCGTTTCTTAACCCTATATCTTTAATAGAAGTGATAATTTTTTCATAATCGGCATCAAACCAGCCAACGAATTTTTTACCTTCTTCAACGTATTCTTTACCTTCTTCACTGTTAGGATCTAATAATTGAACGTTATCGTTATACATATTAGCGTTAAAAAGCTGAGTATAACTACCCTCGCCGTTTAACTTTTTGTAAGTTATTTCATAATAGTTTTCGCTATTATTAAGTTTTAATACTTCTACGTTAGTTGCTAAAGTATTAACCGTAGACGCGTTTACATAAAATTTGTCAACGCCGTTTAACGCTATGACGGTTGAAAACACCATACATAACGCTGTGAATACGGTTATTAAAATTTTACGTAAACCTTTATTTGCCATTGTTAATTCCTTTAAAAAACTATGCGTTTAGTAGTTAAACGTTCGCGCGTGCGTGCGCATATATTTTGATATCGCGTACGCGTGTGCGTGTATTTTTATTTTCCTAATACTTTTTATTGTTTTTTACATACATTACGCTACTCCGTAGCGCATACGCGCACGGAGTAACGAAATTTAATTATTCTTGAGCAACATATTTTGCTAACGTAGTTTCAGTGTCATTAGCAGCAGTATATAATTTTTGTAAATCTTCTAAAAGTAATTTGCTGTATTTTTTAGCCCCGTTTACTTCAATAGCGTAAAGGTGACCGTTACCTGCTGTTTCACTTAAAACTGCATCAATTTTTTCTCGCATTACAACTTCTTCGTTTAAGAATAACGTAGGTGAAATGTTACAAGTTGCATTTGCTTTACCACTGTCAATTTTAATAACTGCACCAACTGCAAAGAAATTCTTTTCAATTGCAACGTTGTTCATATCGATAGTTAAACGATATACGTTTTCTAATTTTTCAACGTCACCGTCAGAAAGTTTAAGGTTAACATTGTTGTTTCCGTATTCAGCTGCAGCTATTACAGGGTTGTTTTCTGCAGGTTTTTCATCAATGTGCGAATAACGAAGCGAAATATTTACTTGTTCACTTCCAACATAACTTGCATAAATATCTAAGTCTTCTTTATCAAAGTCTGCTACAACTTTAGTAAACGTAGCGCCTTCACCGTTAATAGAAACCACGGTTTTAACGTCAACATCAACGTAAATAGCAGTAAATTTCATACCTTTTACGATACATTCATATTTATCTAACCATCTGTTACCACCAGCGTCGTCAGCATTAAATTTGTTTGAAGGAAGACCTGTGGCACCAGTTGAAGTAGTGTAAACTGCGTTTACTTTTTGAACTTTTTTAACACCGTTTTCATCAAGGGCAGGGTTGTCGTAATCCCAATCTCCTAATTCTTCGTTGTATTCAGCAACGTATGATTCTAAATAACCTTTATCATCACGGCCGTAAGCAACTAAAATCTTTTCGCCACCACTTGCACCGTAACCAATAAATTCATAGTTGTTATTTGCAGGGTTTTTAATAGCACCGTTTTTTACAGTTGCGTGTGGGAACACGTCAATGCCGGCATCATTTTCACCCTTATCGTTTTGCCATACGTATTTAACAGTTTCGCCATCGTATTCGTCAACGATAGTGATATCACAATAGTTATCAAGTTCAACAACTAAAGTAAATTGAGCGTAAGATAAATCTGCCTCACTAATTACGTAACTATAACCGTCAATTGCAAGAGCAACGTTGTTAGTAACTAAAGCAAGTTCAGTGCCATTTACGATAAACGATTTAATATCTTCGTAAGTGTCACCAGTAATTTCGTGTACGCCACCTTCAACAGTAATAACGTCGCCTAATTCAAGTTTAGTGTTGTTTTCAAGAACTGCTTTTTCAGCCTCACCACGCTTATAGTAAACATTACCGTTAGTAACGGTTACGTTTGCTCTAAGGTCGCTTATTACGTTAACGATAGTTTCACCAAGTTTATTGTCTTCAGCATCAAAGAATTCTACCGTTTTTTCACCTAATTCGTTGAAGGTGTACATTTTGTTAGTGAATTTTTCACCACCGTCAACTGAGTATTTTTTAATTGCGCCTGTTTCATATTCTAAAACAACGCCGTTTTCATATTTGTTACCAGCAAATTTGTTAAGGTTAAGAGTACCACCACGGTTTAATTCAGCGCGTTCATCAAATGCTAAAACAGTTTCGCCACCAGCGAAAGTAGTACCACCAAGTTCACGAACTACGATGCTTGTAGTTTCAACGCTGTCAATAACGTTTTCAAATACGATTTCAACATCAACTAAGTTTGAACTAAAGCCACCCCAAACAGTATCGCCAGATGGATCATGACCTTCTTCATAAACAGGTTCGTCAAAGTCACGAATTACGTAAGAATTTGCTAATTCACCACTACCGTAAGTTACGTGGCTGTATACGGCTTTTTGATTAGTATCGTATATTAAAGTAATAGGAGCGTTTGAGCCGTAAGTACGGATAGATGAAGCTTTTTCACCGTAACCAAACAACGCATTTATTTCTTTAGAAGTTTCACTCTTAGTAACGTTTGTAAGAAGTTTACCACCTCTAGTACCGTCATATTTACGATATGCACCTTGTTGTAATTGACCACTTGCTTGTGCGTACGCAAAAAGCGCACCGTTTTCATCAGCAGTATCTACCCACCAAACGTCGAAATATTTAGAATGGTCAGCGCTATCGTATAAACGAATTTTAAGCGTTTTTAATTCAACTTCAATATTGCTACCTACAATGTAGTTGAAGCTGATAAACGGAGCTGCACTTTCAGGAATAGCGAAATAAGTTCCGTTCCAGAACGATTTAGAAATATCAATAGTGCCTAAGTTAAAGGTTGCACCTTTTGAACCAGTTAATACCAAACCTTCATGCGTATATAAAGCATTTTCATTTTTAGACGCAACGCTATCGTAAACTGCAGAACCACCGGTACTAACAACCGATTTAACGTTACCGTTGGTAACAAGAACGTTTTTAGTTCCTAACAAAGTTTCACCGGTTTCATCGTAATATTCTAACACGTAAGTGCCGTATTCTTCAAAGTTATACGATTTAACTTTTGTATCAAAAGTTATAGTTTCTTTAACTTCATCATCAAATTTAATTTTTAAAATTGAATTCATGTAGTCTACGTTGCCTGTAAACGCGCTACCTCTTGATGGAACGGTAAGATCTAATTCACCCGTTTTGATTTTTGAAGGCACGTCGTTACCAGCAGAAACAACGTAATCGCTATCAATCACGGTAACTGTATCACCAGTAAGAAGTTTACCACCGAACGATTCAAGAACGATAGAAGTTTCATTACAAACTTCAGCATCAATAGATGCAAATTCAATGCGTACGTCTACGTAGCTAGAACTAAACACTTTGCCTGCTTCGTAAACGTCGTCTGAAATAGCACCAGTTTCGCCAGCGTTGTTAGACGTAAAGTCACGAAGAAGGTAAGAAAGTTTAAAGTCACCAGCGTCGTCGTGACCCATAAGGCTGTAAACACTGTCTTTACCTAAATCGAAGAACATATTAAACGGAACTGAAGAACCGTACGTTCTAATAGTGGCGTTACCAGAATAACCAATTAATGGCGTGCCAGTATCATACATTTTGCCCTTTCTTACAGCAGTGCCTGCTGGAGAAGCTTGCATACCTTTATTAGCACGATATATTGCCTTTGTACTTTGCTTACTACCTTTAACGTATACCTTAGTAGAACCGTTATTAGCAGGAGCACTATCACGATAATCAACCCAACCAATTTCAACGTAGTTAGTAGGGTCGTTATGGTCATACAAATAGAATTTAAGCTCTAAAATTTCAGGAGCAGAGTTAGCGTTGCCGATAGTGTAATACCAAGTAACGAATGGACTTGCACTTTCAGGAAGAGTTTTGTAACCCTTAGAATCGTCGCCTTCAGCCATAGTCCAGTTAGATTTAGAAAGGTCGATAGTTCCTAAATCAAAAGTAGCACCTGCGCCACCAGTTAATACTAAACCGGCATGAGCCTTAGTATTACCACTAGCACTTGCTTTAGCACCGATAGTAGCAGTTGCACCTTCGCTTGTAACAACGTTTTCTGCTAAAACCGTAGTTTCAACTTGAGTTTCAGCTGCTTTTGTTGGAACTGGTTTATAACCAATAACGGCTAAACCACCAGTAACAACCATTGCTACTGATAAAACTGCACCTAACAAAGATTTGGTAAATTTTTTCATATATATCTCCTTTTAAGAAATATTCGACGCGTTTTTACGCGATTTTAACTTTAATTACGTATACAGGCACGCGCGTCAAAGTAACTAACGCTTACGCGCACGTGTATACACAAAAAAGCGTACCTAACGCTTATTTACGTTAGGACGTTTACGTTACACACAAGCCATTTTTAGATAAACCGTATAGGAGCGCACGCGTTTACGCGCCATTTTACGTGAAAATTTACCTATTTTAGCTTAGCTTTGTTATTATAACATAAATTTATGCAATATGCAATACGTTTTTTAAATTTTTTAGTGCCATTTTAAATTTTAATTATA
>JAGBYC010000058.1 GCA_017628935.1 Clostridia bacterium
ATTTAAGTGTGAAGAAACAAGTTAGGCGTTCAAACCGAGCATTTTACGAAAGGAGATGTACTTTTTGTACACGAGTGAGTAAAAGCACAGCGTTTGAGCGTATAACGAAGTTTATGCGCGCTTAAATTTCGTTTAAGCAAGCAATACCTGGCAACACCTTACCTTCAAACAATTCAAGTGAAGCGCCACCACCAGTAGAAATGTGTGACATTTTGTCTGCAAAGCCTAAAGTTGCAACTGCAGCTGCACTATCACCACCACCGATAATAGTAGTAGCGTCTTCGCTTTCAGCCATTGCTTTTGCAATTGCGATAGTGCCTTTTGCAAGAGTTGGGTTTTCAAACACGCCCATAGGACCGTTCCAAATAACAGTTTTACCAGATTTAACTACGTTTGCAAAAAGTTCCGTAGTTTTAGGACCGATGTCAAGACCCATTTTGTCTTGAGGAATTGCCATTGAATCAACAACTTCAACTTCAATTTCAGCGTCGATAGGGTCTGGGAATGATTTAGCAACAACTGTATCGATAGGAAGATAAATTTTCTTACCTAAAGTTTTTGCTTTATTAAGCATTTCGTTACAGTAGTTGATTTTTTCATTATCAACAAGTGACGCACCAATTTCGCCACCTTGTGCTTTTAAGAACGTGTACGCCATACCACCACCGATAATTAAAGCGTCACATTTTTCTAAAAGGTTAGAAATAACGTTAAGTTTATCAGCAACTTTTGCACCACCTAAAACTGCAATGAACGGACGAACTGGGTTTTCAAGTGAGTCTGCCATAATAGTAAGTTCCTTTTCAATAAGGAAACCACAAACTGCAGTTTCAACTAAACCGTATTCAACGATAGCGGCAGTTGATGCGTGTGAACGGTGAGCAGTACCAAACGCGTCGTTTACGTAAACGTCACAGAAAGCAGCGAGTTTTTTGCAAAACTCTAAGTCTTTACCTTCTTCACCAGCGTCGAAACGAAGGTTTTCAAGTAAAACAACTTCGCCATCTTTTAATGCGTTTACTTTTGTAGTTGCATCAGCGCCAACGGTATCAGTAGCAAAAGTAACTTTGCCACCTAAAATTTCGTTAAGACGGTCAGCAACCGGTTTAAGCGAATATTTTTTAACGTCTTTTTTAGCCTTTTCAATGTATGCTTCAGTAGCTGCAGCGCGTTCTTCTTCAGGAAGTGCTTCAACAGCCTTCTTTTCTTTTTTGTTTAATTTAATTTTTTCGTTAAACACGTTGTGTGGTTTACCCATGTGTGAGCAAAGAATAACTTTTGCGCCGTTATCCATAAGGTATTTAATGGTTGGAAGAGCGCCGTTAATTCTGTTTTCGTCGGTAATAACGCCGTCTTTCATAGGAACGTTAAAGTCAACGCGTACGAGACATTTTTTGCCTTTTACTTCTACATCTTGAACTGTTTTTTTATTCATAAGATAACTCCTTATAAAATCATTTCTTTTGATATTTTAAACCTTTTTAAAAAATTGTCAATTAAATGATAAAGTATTTTAATACTTTACGCCGTTTTAACGCTTTTTATTTTAACTTTTACGCTATTATCTACCTTTTTAGGCTTTTTATTATCAGTTACAAGTTTTTCAATTAGGCTTGTAAACGGTTTTAAAACTGGCAATAAAATTACGGTAACTAATAAATTAAAAAGGGTGTGGAAGTTTGCAATTTCACGCTCTACACCGTTTGAAAACACGCCGAAAAACTCTACTATTTGAGTTTTGAAAAGTGACAATGGTAAAAAGAAAATTAGCGTGCCTATAACGTTAAAGGCTAAGTTGAAAACTGCCGTTCGTTTTGCCTCAACGGG
>JAGBYC010000003.1 GCA_017628935.1 Clostridia bacterium
CCCAGTTCTTTTCTCCGTTACCAGGGGTGTTTAAACGCGTGTCTGCACCAAATTTCAAAAGGTCTTGTATAGGAAAAACAACTATTCCCGCCGTGCTACGCATCATACCTTTTATAATAGCGTCGTAACAATTATCCCACTCGCCGTGATAGTCAAAATATTCAAGAACGCGGTGGCGGGTTTGTTCGTCAAGTTCCCAAATATAGCCAAGCAAGGTATTGTTATCGTGCGTGCCAGTGTACGCCACGGTGTTGTTTACGTAGTTGTGTGGTAAATGCGTTGAGTTTTCACCCATAAAAGC
The DNA here is from genome assembly GCA_017628935.1 of Clostridia bacterium. Lineage (GTDB taxonomy): Bacteria > Bacillota > Clostridia > Christensenellales > Borkfalkiaceae > HGM11412. The sequence goes on from JAGBYC010000003.1 coordinate 302, forward strand.
AAACTGTAATACACGCATACCCGGAAAGCCACTTTTTTTAAGAAGTTTGCGAACGTCGTCAGTAATTTCGCCAAGGTCTTCGGCAATAATCATAGTGTTTTTAGCCACCTTTTTAATTTCGTTTATAAGCGACATGCCAGGACCTTTAACCCATTTGCCGTTTTTAGCCGTTTTGTCACCGTACGGTATGGCGTAATACGTTTCAATAGCACGGAAATGGTCTATACGAACGGCGTCGAAAAGTTCGCCGGTAAACGCTATACGTTTCTTCCACCAAGCGTAGCCGTCTTTTTTCATTTCTTTATAGTTGTAAAGGGGGTTGCCCCACACTTGCCCGTCGGCACTAAAATAGTCAGGTGGAACGCCTGCTATCGCCTTAGGCTTATAGTTTTTATCTAACTGAAAAAGTGACGGATTAGCCCATACGTCAGCACTGTCGTGGTCAACGTAAATAGGAATATCGCCTATTATTTTTATGCCGTTATTGTTGGCGTAAGTTTTAATTTCAAGCCATTGAGTATAAAAAACGTACTCAATAAACTGCCAAGCAAAATAGCACTTTTCGTCGTATTTAGTAGTGCTCCACTCATACCAAGGTTTGCCGTTGTTTGCGTCTTTTAACGCCATAAATTTACAAAATTCTAACGTTTCTTTATGCGTAGCATAAAACTCGTTCATTTCGGCTATTTTTGTAAACTTTTTGCTTGCTTTAAATAAAAGTTTAATTCTTTCATTTTTAAGCCTATCAAATTCGCAAAGATACGGCGAAAGTTGAGTTGCTTTATCAAGGTCGGTTTTAGTAATAAGCCCGTCTTCATAAAGGCGCTCTAAGTCGATAAAATTAGGGTTACCACTAAACGCCGAGTACGATTTATACGGCGAATTATAATCGTCAGTAATACAAAACGGTAAAACTTGCCAGTATTTAAAACCACCCTTTTTTAAGTTATCGATAAATGTTTTTGCATTATTTGAAAACGCCCCACACGAATACTTGCCGTAAAGCGAAGAAATATGCATTAAAACACCACTTGCACGCTCCATATTTTACTCCTTTAATACTTTAATATTTTACCACGAAATTTACTTAATTGCAATAGCGAGCGTTAACTTTTTTAATTTAAAAATCTATAAGATTTTTCAATATTTTGCACTTAAATTTGATATTGACTACCCTTAACTATAATGTTATAATAAAAAAGAGGTGTTTTATGTGTTTTTTTAACAAACCTAAAATTAAAAAAATTAAATATAACGGCGGCGAATACAACGGTTACGTTTTTAAGAAAGTTCCTCACGGTCAGGGCGAATTTCGCAATTCGTTTAGCATATATAACGGCAATTTTGTTAACGGTAAAATGTCTGGATACGGCGTAGCAAAGTTTGATAACGGCGCTATTTACGAAGGTAATTGGAGTTTCGATCATTTTCAAGGCTTAGGCAAGTACACGTATGCCGATGGCGACGTTTACGAGGGCGAGTTTAATTACGATAGATTCGAAGGTAAAGGCGTTTATAAATACGCTGATGGCGACGTTTACGAGGGCGAGTGGAAAAAAGATAAATACCACGGCTTTGGTAAACTTACGTTTGCTTCTGTCAAATATTACTAAGGTAAGTTTGCTAACGGAAACTACAACGGCTTTGGTAAACTTGTTTTTACTGATGGCGACTTTTACGAAGGCGAATGGTTAGACAATAAAAAACACGGCAAAGGTAAATATCAGTTTAAAAATGAGTCTTACTATGATGGCGAATGGGCTAACGGCGATTACAACGGTAAAGGCACGTATATGGCGCCTAACGGCGATATTTTCGTTGCCGAATGGGCTAACGATTTAATGGTAAACTTGTTAGAACATATTTCTTCAACTAAAATTGATAAAAATAGTTCTAATGAAAATACTATAGTATATATTAACGGCGAGCGCTACGAAGGTTCTATTGTGAACGGTGCAAAAAATGGTTTTGGTAAACTTTTTTACCCTAACGGCGCTATTTACGAAGGTAACTTTAGTAATGGTAGATACGAAGGCACGGGCGTACTTAAATACGCTAACGGTAACGTGTACGAGGGCGAGTGGCATTTGGGTTATAGGTCAGGCAAAGGCACGCTCACCTTCACCGGTGGCGATGTGTACGAAGGCGAATGGCTAAACGATACTAAACACGGTAATGGTAAATATTCGCACGCTAACGGCGATGTGTACGAAGGCGAGTGGTTAAACGATATTAGACACGGTAATGGTAAATATTCGTACGCTAACGGCGATGTGTACGAAGGCGAGTGGAAAGACGGTAAAAAGAACGGCTATGGTATGTACAACTACTCTTCTGGCGACGTAAGATTTTATAATGGCAATTTTGTTAACGGCAAATACGAAGGCAAAGGCACTATTTGGTACAGAAAAGGCGAACTTTACTCAGGCGAGTTTGTTAACGGCTTATATCACGGCTTTGGCACACTTTTTTACACTATTGATAATAATAGCACCGAAGTGCAAGAAAAATATTATAAAGGTAATTGGAAGGAAGGCAAAAAACACGGCGAAGGCATTTTAGTGTTTACAGATGAATCGTATTATGAAGCACGCTGGTGGCATGATAAACTATCTGGCTTTGGCAAAATTATAGATAAAGATGGCAACTCTACAAATGCGAATTGGATTGATGGCAAAATAGAAAGTACGTTTGAATATCTTGATGATGGACTAATAAGAGATATTTAACTAATATTTTAGTATTAGTTTTACTATTTTACTCACTATAGGTATATATGAAAAAATTTTTTACGTTATTTTTGTCCGTTATTAGCATATTGTTTTTAACGGCGTGTAAGGACGATATGAATAATACGTTTATATTAAAAGCAACCGTTATTTCGGTTAATGAAAAAATTGAAGTTGACGTTATTGAAAGCGACTACGCTTTTGGCACGTATTTAGTAATAACGTCTAACGAAACAGAGTTTTTAGATAAAAACGGTAATAAAATTACTAAAAACGACTTATCAAACGGTATGGTTATTGAAATTACCTACGGTGGACAAGTTATGATGAGTTTACCACCACAAATAGCCGCCCGAAAAATTAAAGTAATTAAGTAAAAAAGGAGTGCACCAGCACTCCTTTTTTTGTTTATTAAAGTTTATTAAATATCATATTTCCAAATATAACCACCTGCTGTTTTACGCTTCCCCCTACAACACTCACCCACTTTAGAGCGCGATATATTGTTTTTAATTTCAGCTTCTTTAGAATTGCTATATCTTTCAACAAATTCTCCATCAAGTGTAAATTGTAAAACTGCCGTGTTATTATATTTATATTTGTTTGGATTTATGGTTTTAGAAAGTTGCAACGCCAAGGAATCATCTTTTTTATCTATCCAAATAAACCCACCATGCGTCATTTTTCTTTTTGTATAAGGGTAAATATTTTTTATTCCAGTAATCTCTCCCGCTTTTGTTATACTTTCATATTCGTTAACAAAAACGCCGTCAATAGTATATTGATATATTTTTTTGCGTAAGGTTTTACCCCTAACAAGCTATGCACATTGTGGGCAGCCTTTACCAGCTTTTCTATTACACACATGGGTTTTCCACTCATGCCCACAATTTTTACATAACCACCAAACTATTTTATCAGAACCTGCTGTTACGTCTTTAGGCGTTAAAACGCCATTTTCAGTAGAATGCCATTCACTTGC
>JAGBYC010000059.1 GCA_017628935.1 Clostridia bacterium
ATAGTTGTACTTCCTGTAGGAGTTGGAACTCTTTGAGCAGAACCAATTAGTTTTCCGTTTAATTCTGGGATAACTAAACCGATAGCTTTAGCAGCACCAGTTGAGTTAGGAACGATGTTAACAGCAGCAGCACGGCTTCTTCTTAAATCTCCCTTTCTTTGTGGACCATCTAGAGGCATTTGATCTCCTGTGTAAGCGTGAACAGTTGTCATAATACCACTCTTGATAGGTGCTAATTCGTTAAGAGCCTTAGCCATTGGAGCTAGACAGTTAGTTGTACAAGAAGCAGCAGAAATAATGTTGTCTTCTTTAGTTAATTTGTCGTGGTTTACGTTGAATACGATTGTAGGAAGGTCGTTACCTGCAGGAGCAGAAATAACTACTTTTTTAGCACCAGCATCAATGTGAGCTTGAGCTTTTGCTTTAGAAGTATAGAAACCAGTACATTCTAAAACAACGTCAACACCGATTTCACCCCAAGGGAGTTCAGCAGCGTTAGCTTTAGCGTAGATGATAATTTCTTTACCATCAACGATGATAGAATTATCAGTAGCTTCTACTGTGTGACCTTTAGCAACGTAGTTACCTTGCATAGTGTCGTACTTAAGAAGATGAGCAAGCATCTTAGGGCTGGTAAGGTCGTTAATAGCAACAACTTCGTAACCTTCAGCATCAAACATTTGTCTGAAAGCTAAACGACCGATACGACCGAAACCGTTAATAGCAACTTTTACATTTGACATAATTTTGTCCTCCATAATATTAACATAAGTTAAAAATTTAACAATTTAATTTGCATACGCATTTAAGCAGCATACATTGACATTATAAAGGTTTTAACCTTTTAAGTCAATTATTTTTACGCTACTTAACGATATTTTTTAATTATTTCAAGTTTTCTGGGTTAAGACAGTAAAGTTCAGGTAAAACGAACAAGCCGTCTTTACGAATAAGCACGTTATCAAAGTAAATTTCACCGCCACCGTACGCCTTATCCATCATTAACACTAAGTCCCAGTGAAGCGACGACTTATTGCCGTTATCACACTCTTCATAGCACGCGCCAGGAGTAAAGTGAATTGAGCCTGAAATTTTTTCATCAAACAAAATATCGCCCATAGGTTTAGTGATGTAAGGGTTAACACCGATAGCAAATTCGCCAACGTATCTTGCACCGTCGTCAACATTTAAAAATTCGTTTAACTTTTCAGTGTAGTTAGCCGTAGCGTTAATAATTTTACCATCTTTAAACTATAAGCGCACGTTTTCAAATTTAATGCCTTGGCTTATAGACGGAGCGTTATAACTAATTACACCGTTTACGCTATTTTTAATAGGCGCAGTGTAAATTTCGCCGTCTGGAATATTCCTTTCACCCGAACATTTAATTGCTGGCATACCTTTAATAGAAAAACTAAGGTCGGTGTCTTTTGCAACTAAACGGACTTTGTCCGTTTTTTCCATAAGCGCTTTAAGGCTATCCATCGCTTTATCCATTTTAGAATAGTCAAGCGTGCAAACGTTAAAGTAAAAATCTTCAAAAGCCTCTGTGCTCATTCCACCAAGTTGCGCCATACCTTCGTTAGGGTATCTAAGCACTACCCACTTAGTATCGTTAACACGAATTTCATGATGAACGCGCTTACTGTAAACGCTACTATAAATAGCGTTAATTTCACCGTCAACGTCACTTAATTCGTAAGCGTTATTACCACCACGAATACCGATATAAGCGTCCATATCTTTCATAACGAATTCGTCGTATTTAGCCATAAGGCTAATAGTTTCTTTATTAGCGCCTTTTAAAATAGCACGCGTAACCGACTTATTGCGAATTTGAACGAAAGGATGACCACCTGCTTCATACACCTTTTCAATAATGGCTTTAACAAGTTCGTTTTCAATATCAAAAGCCTCAATTAAACACTTTTCGCCCTTTTGAATATTCGTAGAGTAATTAACAAGCACGTTAGCAAGTTTATCAATTCTTAAATCTCTCATAATATCTCCTTAATACAACTATTTTACCACTATATTACGTTTTTTACAACGGTTTTTAAATAATTATTAAATTTTAACGCGTTTTACCTTTTAAGTAAGTTGAAACCTTGCAGAAACGCAGTTATACGCCGTTTGTATAAATTAAAAATGGCGTAGAAACAAGTAGAACAAGGCTCGCAAAGTTGAAACGCTTGATCTAACCTTTTTGGTTGTTGAAGTGTTGAGCCTTTGCAGAAACGCAGTTATACGTAGTTTGTATAAATTAAAAATGGCGTAGAAACAAGTAGAACAAGGCTCGCAAAGGTAAAACGCTGAAACTAACCTTTTTGGTTGTTGAAGTGTTGAGCCTTTGCAGTAAACGCAGTTATACACAGTTTATACGACATTTTTATTAGGCAAATGCACATTATTTATAAATATTTTAAATAATTGTGGAAATTTTGTGAAAATTATATTACAATATAAAAAAGGAGATTTTTAATTATGGCAATGCGTCTTAAAAAGGTTACAAAAAAACCAAAACCATATAATTTTAACTCTAAACCCGTAAAGCCTTGGCTTTTAATGTGGCTTATACGTATTTTAGTTAAAATAATGCTTATAGGTAGAAAAACAAAAATTACGTACGTTAACGATAAAAAACCAAAAGGTCCTGCTTTAGTTTTAAG
>JAGBYC010000060.1 GCA_017628935.1 Clostridia bacterium
GCGCTATTTTACCTGCTATTTTATACTTTGCAGGCATCTTTATAATGGTTCACCTTGAAGCAAAGAAAATGGGTCTTAAAGGTTTACCTAAAGACGCTGTTCCTAACTTCTTTAAGTTAATACTTAAAAAAGGCTACCTTTTAATTCCTATTATCGCGCTTGTAGTTTGCATGGATAGTTACACGCCTGCGTTATCTGCTTGCTTTGCTATTTTATTTGCAATGGCTATCAGTTTAATTGACGTAGACGTTGTAGACCACTTATTATCTAAAGATAAACAAAAAATATTAACTGCAATTAAAAGCGTTGTTATAGCATTAGTACCTATTGTAACTTATGTAATTTTCTCGTTAATTTTACAAAAATCGCCTACTTCAAGAGCGTTATTTATTGCTATTTCTGTTGCTGCAATTTGTTCAATATTTACTAAAAAACTTAACGTTAACTGTCCGTTAGACATTAAACTTGTTGGCGAAGGCTTACAAGGTGGTACTAATAACTCTATCGGCGTTGTTATAGCGTGTGCTATGGCTGGTATAATTTCAGGCGTAGTTGCTATGACGGGTCTTGGTTCAACGCTTATTACCCTTATAGTTCCACTTGCTGAAAAATCTATATTTATAGCGTTATTTTTAACAATGCTTTGCTGTATCGTTTTAGGTATGGGCGTACCTACTACTGCAAACTACGTTATTATGGCAACTATCACAGCCCCTATTTTAACTAATATGGGTATTGATTTACTTGCAGCGCATATGTTCGTATTCTACTTTGGTATAGTAGCAGATATTACCCCACCAGTTGCACTTGCTGCTTACGCTGGTTCGGCAATAGCAAAATCAAATCCGTTAAAAACGGGCTTTACAGCATCTAAACTTGCTATCGGCGCGTTTATAATACCGTATATATTTGCTTTAAACCCATCAATGTTACTTATTAACGCCGTTTGGTACGACGTTGTTTTAATTGTAATCACGTCGTTTATAGGTATGTTTGGCGTATCGGTTGGCTTACAAGGTTACGCATTTGGTAAAGTTCCAGTTTTATTACGAATAATTGCCGCAATAGGTGGATTACTTTTAATTATTCCTGAAACTATAACCGACGTTATAGGTTTAGTTTTAGTTTTAGGCGTTTGCATATATTCGTTTATAACTTCTAAAAAGAAGCCTCTTAGCGAACCCGAAACAGTTTAAAACTTAATTTAAAAATAAAAAAAGGCAGTTCTTACTGCCTTTTTTATTTTAATAAATTTTCTAATTCTTGCTTAATTTTTTTAGCAAAGGTTTTACCTATACCGTCAACTTTGGATATTTCTTCAACCGACGCTTTTTTAATACTTTCAATATCTTTAAAAGCATCAATAAGCGCGTCGCGTTTCTTTTTACCTATACCGTTAATTTCAGTTAATATTGATTTAAGCGTACGCTTACCCCTTAAACTACGGTTAAAAGTTATTGCAAAACGGTGCGCCTCATCACGAATACGAATTAAAACTTTTAAAGCATAGTCGCTTTTACTAAGTACGATAGGTTCGCTTTTGTTAGGAACAAAAATTTCTTCTTCACGTTCGGCAAGTGAAATAAACTCGATATCATTAGCGTAAGTTTCAAACGCCGATTTTACTGCCGTAAGTTGCCCTTTACCACCGTCAATAACAATTAGGTCTGGGCGTGGAAATTTATCTTCTTCGCTAGTTCCTAACTTACTAAGCCTACGCGTTAAAACTTCTTTTAAACTATCAAAGTCGTTATTGCCTTCAACCGTTTTAATTTTAAATTTACGATAATCGTCTTTACTTGGCTCGCCGTCGATAAACACCGTCATAGCGCCAACTTTATCAACACCACTAATATGCGAAATATCGTAGCATTCTATCCTTCTAGGATAGCGTTTTAAATTAAGCA
>JAGBYC010000061.1 GCA_017628935.1 Clostridia bacterium
AATTAACGATAGAAATAAAAAAATTGAATTAAAGCGTAAAGAAGAAGAGGCTAAACTTATCGCTGAAACTAAGGCTAAAGAAGTAGAAGAAGTTAAACCTATTGAAGTTGAACCTATTGAAGTTAAGCCTGCTAAAAAGGCTGAAAAGGTAACTGAAACGGTTGAAACTGAAGTTATTGAAGTTAAGGTTGAAGAAAAAGTTGAGCCTAAAGCAGAAGAAGTTAAAAAAGAGCCAGAAGTTATTAAAACTGATAACCCTAATATCGTAATTATCAATGGTAAACGCGTATTCGTTCCAAACGCAACTAAGCGTGAATACGTTGCTCCACAAGATAATAAAAAGGGTGGCAAAAAAGAATTTAATAAAGATGGTAAAAAACCTTTTGACGCTAACGCACCTAAGCGTGAATACGTTGCTCCACAAGATGGTAGAAAGCCAGCAGGCCCACGTCCACAACAACCAAAATTTGGTGCTACTTACGTTGCTCCACAACCAGCTTTCGTTCCACAACCAAACGGTAAGCAACAAAATAAAAAGAAAAACGAAAAAAATAATTACGAAGATAAAAAAGTAATTAACAAAAAACAACTTGCTAAAGGTCACCAAATGTCTATTGACGACTTTGATGAAGATAAGTCAGGTTACAGAAAGGTTAGAAAGGCTAAGGATAAACGCCAAGATACTGCAACTCAAACTATTAAAATTGAAAAGGCAGTTATCACTAAAGAAATTATTCCTATTAAAGAACTTTCTGAACTTTTAGGTATTCAAGCAATCGAAATTACTAAACGCTTATTTAAAGAAGGCGTTATGAAAACTATTAACGATAGCGTTGACTACGATACTGCAGGCTTTATTGCCGCAGACCTTGGCATTGAACTTGAACTTAAACTTGATAAAACTGCAGAAGACGTGTTAACTGAAACGTTTATTGCTGAAGAAGACGATAAAAACCTTGTTCCACGTTCTCCTGTCGTTACCGTTATGGGTCACGTTGACCACGGTAAAACTTCACTTTTAGATAAAATTCGTAATGCTAACGTTACGGCTGGTGAAGCAGGTGGTATTACTCAACATATCGGCGCGTATACGGTATCAGTTAAAAATCAACTTATCACTTTCCTTGATACTCCAGGTCACGCAGCGTTCACAGCAATGCGTGCGCGTGGCGCTCAACTTACCGATATAGCAGTAATAGTAGTTGCTGCTGACGACGGTATTATGCCACAAACTATTGAAGCAATTAACCACGCTAAAGCAGCAGGGGTAACTATCATTATTGCTGCAAACAAAGTGGATAAACCTACTGCAGATTTAGAAAAAGTTAAAAAAGGCTTAGCAGACCAAAACGTTTTAATTGAAGAATGGGGTGGCGATATCGCTATGGTTCCAGTTTCGGCTAAAACGGGTATGGGTATCGACGACCTTTTAGAAACTATTATCTTAACTGCTGAAATGAAAGAACTTAAAGCCAACCCAGACCGTATGGCTAAGGGTGTTATCGTTGAAGCTAAACTTGATAAAGGTAAAGGCCCTGTTGCTACCGTATTAGTTCAAACTGGTACGCTTAAAGTTGGCGACTATCTTGTTGCAGGCACTATTACTGGTAAAGTTCGTGCTATGATTGACGATAAGGGTAGAAACGTTAAAACTGCAGGTCCGTCAACTCCGGTTGCCGTACTTGGTTTAGAATCAGTTCCTAACGCGGGCGACCTTTTATACGCCGTAGAAGAAGCAAAACTTTCTACGTTAGTTGCAAGTGAAAGAAAGAACCGTGAACGTGAAGAAATGATTCGTGAACAACAAAAAGTATCACTTGACGACTTATTCTCTAAAGTATCTTCTGGCGACCTTAAACAACTTAACGTTATCGTTAAAGCAGACGTTCAAGGTTCGGTTGAAGCCGTTAAACAATCGCTTAGCGAACTTTCTAACGAAGAAGTTAAAGTTAACGTTATTCACGCTGCCGTAGGCGCTATTAACGAAACAGACGTAAGTTTAGCAGATAGTTCTAACTCTATTATTATCGGCTTTAACGTACGTCCTGACGCTAAGGCTAAAACTATTGCTGAAAAGAGTAAGGTTGACATTAAACTTTATCGCGTTATTTACGAAGCGATTGAAGACCTTAAAAAAGCGCTTAAAGGTATGCTTTCACCTAAGTTTGCCGACGTTTACGTTGGTAAAGCTGAAGTTCGTGAAACCTTCAAAATTACCGGCGTTGGTATGGTTGCAGGTTGTTACGTTGTCGACGGTAAAATCGTTCGTTCTGGTAAACTTCGTATTTATCGTGACGATATTATGATTTGTGAAGGTAACGTATTACAACTTAAACGCTTTAAAGACGAC
>JAGBYC010000062.1 GCA_017628935.1 Clostridia bacterium
AACAGCAACCACCCTCGCTAGAGTGTTCGTCTATGTGAATATGCCCACCACAACTCTCACATTCATCGTCGTCGTGGTCGTGGTCGTGACAGCAACAGTGGTCGTCATCATCGTCGTGCTCGTGGTCGTGACAGCAACAATGTTCGCCGTCGTGGTCGTGCTCGTGGTCGTGCTCGTGGTCATGGTCGTGGTGAACTTCATTTGTTTCTTCTTCACCATCAAAACACGTCTCGCTATCAACTCCAACTTCTTCTAAAGCGTTCATAATGCTAATCATAACGTCGTAGTCGCTAGCCCACTCGTCAAGATAATAAGTAATAACGCCGTTTTCAAGCGTAACGTCTACAACGCCTTCAAAGGTTTTTACCTTTTTAATAACTTCTAAAATATTTTGCCCTTCAGTTAAAACTTTGATTTTACCGTTTTGCATAATTCTCCTTACTCACAATCAAGATGTTTTATTGACATTTTAATAATATTTTCTACGTGTTTATCGGCAATTTTATAAAAAATAACCGTGCCTTGTTTTCTGCATTTTAAAATATGATAGTCTTTTAAAATTCTAAGTTGGTGCGACGTTGCCGACTGACTTGATGAAATTGCGCGTGAAATATCGTTAACACTTTTTTCACCGTCTAATAGGTACAAAATGATGCGAATACGCGTCTCATCTGCAAGTGCTTTAAAATCATAACACATTTTTTCAATTTGTTCATTAGTAATATCGTATTTCATTTTCTCTCCATTAATATATGAAAATATATTCATATTGTAATATACATATCGTTAAATGTCAACCGTTTAACAAAAAATTGCAAAAACTTCTTGATAAAATCAAAAAATAGTGTTATTATATTAAAAAGACGGGTATTTTATTTAAAATTTTAAATAAAAATTCGCCTTACGGAGATTTTTATAATGGCAAAAACTAAAACAACTGAAAACGTAGCCCCTAAAAAGAAGTCGGCTACTAAAAAAACTGAAGATATAAGCGTTATTAAAGTTGAAGAACCTATCCAAAACGCAGAAGTTTCTTTACCAGCAAACAACGCTAATAAAAAGCCTAAAAAGTTAAAGGTTAAGCCTAAGCGTAAGCAAACTTTACAAGCAAACGCCGTTAGAATTAGCGCTACTATTGATAAAGGTCTTACAACTGCTGAGGCAGACCAAAGGTTTGTTGACGGGCTTTCAAATAATTCTACCGTAAAAGCAGGTAAGTCGATATTTAAAATTATTACTTCTAACACCTTTACGTTTTTTAACTTACTTTGCGTACTTGTAGTTATTGCTTACTCGTCAGTTCAAGCAAAACTTTCTAACTTTTTATTCGTTTTACCTTTCGCAACTAACCTTATTTTTGCAATAATTCAAGAAATTTCGGCTAAAATTTCAGTTGAAAAACTTGCTATATTGCAAGCCCCTAACACCACCGTAGTTCGTGACGGCGTTGAGGTTGAAATTCCTTCTGAAAGCGTTGTGTTAGACGATATTTTTAAAGTTTCAACGGGCAACCAAATACCAGTTGACGGTATAGTAAAAAGTGGTAGTGTTGAAGTTAACGAAAGTATGTTAACGGGCGAAAGCGTGGCTATTAAAAAGAAAGTAGGCGACGTTATTATGGCAGGCAGTTTCGTAACAAGTGGTTCGTGCTACGCCGTTGCCGATAAGGTTGGCGTTGAGTGTTACGTTCAAAAACTTACTGCTAAAGCCAAAAAGTTTAAAAAACCTAACTCTGAAATTATGGGAACGCTTAACTGGTTTGTTAAGATAGTTGGTTTGCTTATCGTTCCTATCGCAATAGGCGTTGGCCTTGTAAACTTTACAAAGCCTGACCAAATGAACCCTGAAATACACGCTACAATTGAACAATTCGTAGTATTGCGTACGGGTTCAGTAGTGCAAGGTATGATACCTGCTGGGCTTATTCTTTTAACAACTATTGCCCTTTCACTTGGCGTAGTTCGTTTATATAAACGAAACACCCTTGTTCAAGATATGTATTCGCTTGAAAACTTAGCGCGTGTAGACGTGCTTTGTTTAGATAAAACCGGTACTATTACCGACGGTAGAATGACCGTTGTTAAAGACGTTATTTTTGCTGAAAAACATCCTAATGCGTTAAACGATATTATAGGTTGTATGGAAAACGTTTTAGACGATTGCAACCAAACTGCAATAGCGTTACGTACATATTATCAACCTAAAAAAGAATTTTTAGCAACTAAAATATTACCTTTCTCATCTGCAAGAAAATATAGCGCCGTAACCTTTAGAGATATAGGAACTTACGTTTTAGGCGCGCCTGAGTTTATTTTACAAGATATTCCTGAAAATATTAAAGAAGAAATTGAAAAGTATACTTTAGTAGGAAATCGCGTGCTTTTAATAGCGCACTCACCTCTTGCACTTATTAACGACGGCGACAGTTACCGTGCGCCTAAAAACCTTAAACCGTTAGCAATTATAGTTATTACCGATAACGTTCGCGACGACGCTATTGAAACTATCAACTGGTTTAAAGAAAACGACGTTCAAGTAAAAGTTATTTCGGGTGATAACCCTATAACCGTTTCTGAAGTTGCTAAACGCGCTGGCATTGAAAACGCGTCTAACTGGGTAAGTCTTGACGGACTTAGTGATAAAGAAGTTGCTACCGTTGCTGATAAATATACGGTATTTGGTAGAGTTACACCTGACCAAAAAGCCGTTTTAATTAAAGCACTTAAACGTTCTGGTCACACCGTTGCAATGACGGGTGACGGCGTAAACGATATTTTAGCAATGCGTGAAAGCGACTGTTCTATTACCGTTGCATCTGGCGCAGATAGTGCTAAAAACGTTGCTCACTTAGTACTTGCCGACAATAACTTTAACAGTATGCCAAAAGTTGTTGCAGAAGGTCGACGCGTTATAAATAACGTTCAACAATCGGCGTCGCTTTTCCTTATGAAAACGGTATTTATAATGTTATTATCGTTAATAACAATTCTTTCGCAAACACCGTTCCCATTTGAAAGCGGACACCTTACCATATTAGAAACTGTAATTATAGGTTTTGCAGCAACCTTACTTGCAATTCAACCTAACACTAAACGCGTTGAAGGAGACTTTTTAATTACTATATTTGGTAACGCAGTACCTGGCGCGCTTATACTTCTTTCTAACGTATATATCGTAGAACTTTTAAGTTTATTTGGTATTTTCCCTGACCCTACTTTCATTACTACTATGAAGGTTGTAGCGTTTACTTTTGGTGGTATGGTTTACTTTATAAAAATTTGTCAACCGTACAACGTATTCCGTGCTATACTTACTATGGTCGTTATACTTGCGCTTAGCGTTTGGGCAGTTTACTTATTAGATACAACACCTTTAATAGGTGACAACTTCTTTGGCTTAACAGCGTTATTCCCATTAACTGCAGACAACTGGGGTTACGTACTTATTGTAATTTGTATAATTCAATTAAACTTCCCGTTAGTTACGTTATTTACAAACTTCACTAAATTCTTAAATAAAAGTTTAGACCGTAATAAACTTGACGATATGTCGGCTATATAAAATTAAAGCGTTAAATTCACTTTGAGTTTAACGCTTTTTATTTATAAAATAAAAACCGTAGCACGATTCGTGCTACGGTTTTAAATTATTTATTATTCTTGTTCGGCAACTTCTTCAGCGCCTTCTTCAACGTTTTCAAGCGTTTCTTCATCACCAGCAACTTCTTCTTCGTCTTCGTGTGGAACAGCCGCCACCGTTGAAACTACGCCCGTATTAAGACGCATTATAATTACGCCTTGAGTATCACGGCCTAAGATAGAAATATCACTTGCGCGAAGTCTTATAACGATAACAGTATCATAAATCATCATAATATCGCTTTCTGGGTCGATAAACGTAAGACAAATAGGTTTACCAGTTTTATCACTGTAATTACCAGACTTAATACCCTTACCTGCTCTACCTTGTAAACGATAATCGTCCACGCGTGAGAGTTTACCGTAACCGTTTTCAGTAACGGTTAAGATGTAATGACCTTCTTTAGTAACGCTCATACCAATTAAGTAATCGTCGTCATCTAAATCCATAGCCTTAACACCTTGAGTATCACGGCCGATAGGTTTTAATCCGTAAGTGCCACGTTCTTCATCTAAACCTTCGTAGAAGCGTAAACATTTACCTTTGTAAGTACCTATTAAAATTTCGTCGCTACCAGACGTAAATATTACTGAAACAAGTTCGTCGCCATCGTTAAGTTTGATAGCAATTTTACCAGTTTTTCTAATACTTTCGAATTCTTCAAGCGCCGTCTTTTTAATAAGACCGTTTTTAGTAGCCATTGCAATAAAGCCTTCTTGACCTTCTTTGCAAGGAATCATAGCGTTAACTTTTTCGCCGTCGTCAAGTTGAATAATGTTAACTATTGCACGGCCTCTTGCAGTTTTTTGCGCTTCAGGAATTTCGTAACCTTTTATACGATATACTTTACCATAGTTTGTAAAGAACATAATATCGTCGTGCGTTGAAGTTACGAACATATTTTCAACAAAGTCTTCTTCTTTTGGTTTATGGCCAGTTACACCTTTTCCACCACGGTTTTGAGCGCGATATTCAGCAACT
>JAGBYC010000063.1 GCA_017628935.1 Clostridia bacterium
GTACTACATTGGTAAAACCCTTAACAATACGGCAAGTATTGTTTGCGGGCATTTACCTTCGTATTACTTGTGTTTGATGCGCTATTACTTCGCAAAAAATTAACTCATCACCTTTTAGGTTAGTTTAATAGGCTTGAGGGTACTACGTTGGTAAAACCCTTGACAATATGTAAACTATTGCCTACGGGCGTTTACCTTAGTCTAACTTGTATCTAAACCGTTATCTAAAAGTAAAAAATTAACTCATTAATAATAAAAAAGCACGGAAAAGTCCGTGCTTTTTTTATTTACTTAAAAGGCTTATATATTTTTTATATGAATCTATTTGATATTGATAGTCTACAACTTTTTCAGCAAAAAAGGAAACGTACGGCAAATAATGTTTGTGTTTAGATTTTGCGCGTTTTTTAAATAAAATAAATAAAATTAAATTTGCTACCACGCTAATAACGCCATAAATTAGGTGGCTGCCAAAAGTTTCAGGGTCCATTATAAAAGCGTATAGTAATAATGAAGAAATAATAAGTAAGGTCAAAAATAAGTTTGTTAATGCTTTCGGTTGGGATAATTTTTGGTAATATAAAAGCATATTTTTATATTTTGCTTTTTCAACTTCAAGTTCTTCAATTTTATTATAAAACTCACTTTTCAATTCTTCAACGAAAATTTTGTTTTCTGAGTTAACTTCAATTTCTTCTAAATTAAAATTAAAACTTTGGTTACAATATTCGCACGTAAAAACGTCGTTATAAGAAAGAGTATATTTCGACGCGCCACAATGTGGGCAATTTAAACTGCTATAATTTATTTTCAAATTCTTCACCCATCTTTTTTAATGGAAAATCAATTTTGTATTCTTCCCCATTACAGGTTTTAAAAAGCCTTTTTCTAATTTTTAATAATGCCAACAATAAAGGGAATATTTTCTTTAGTGAAAGTATTGCGTATTCGCTACAAGAGGGGACACACTTGCATCTTCTACGCGTTTCTTCTTTTGCAACTGCTTGATATCTTTTTACTAGAATAATAAAACAAAAGCGTAAATAGGTTTCAAATAATAGTAAAATATAAATATTAGTTTTAAATATAATTTTACCTTTAAAAAACATAAAGGTAAAATTCCTAACAATATTAAAAATGGCAAACCAACAAAAACTGCTGTAACTTGCCATTTTTTTACGTTAGGTCTAACTAAACTTCTAGAATTTACGAACCTTTCTAACTTTTTTTGTTTAAAGTATTCTTTTCTAAAAAAGTTTTCGTTAAAATTCATTATTGTTTTTTATCTGCTAAAGAAATACAACCTGCTTTTTTAGGCATTTCGTAACTAGGGTCAACTTTCTTAATTTTTTCAGAGTAAATTTCAGCATCACCTTTTACAGCGAATGAATACCAAGTTTGACATAATGAAACGTATTCTTTCCAAGCAATTGTAGCAATACGCTTGCATTCAGGGTCGGCAGGGTAAATTTTTTCAATGTGGTCGCCAAGAGTTTTAATAGTACTCATACCTGTTGTAGAGCAGTTTCTAATTGAACTATAGTCAAATACTTTTACATAGCTGTCGCCAATTTTAGTTTCAGTATTTTTTCTGTTCATATATCTATTAACAACCCAAGTTTCAGGAACGAAAGTGTTCACAATTTCTTCAATAGCATCAAGTTGGTCTGCTTTAGATGAAGAAGAGTTTTTAATTAAATCGATAGACGACGTTACAACTTTACATAAGTTAGAAAATCTTGAAGGAATTTCAGCGTTTTTGCCTTCGTATAACGAATAGTAAGCGTAGAAAAATTTTGCTTCGCCGTTTTCTGGGTCTTCTTCTCTTACTTTGTTGTAGTAAGTTTTTGCATCTTCAGAATTGTTTTCTGCTTTTGCTTGTCTAGCTAATTTTAAATATTTTTCCATATCCATAACTTTTCCTCCTTAGTTATAAAAAAATTTTATATGGTAACACTATTATAGTAACAATTTTTGTTACTGTCAAGTATTTTGTAACATTTTTTGATACTATTTAGTTATGGAATTTAGGTTAAGATTTAAAGAATTAAGATTAGAAAAGGGTGTAACTCAAACAGAAGTTGCAAATATAGTAAGTATGTCGAAAATGGCTATATCGCACTGGGAAAAGGGAAACAGTGAGCCAAGTATTGAACAGTTAAAACTTTTAGCAAAGTATTTTGACGTATCGGTTGATTATTTAATAGGAAATATAGAATAAAAAAGCACGGAATTTTCCGTGCTTTTTTATTTATTTAATTTTACCAGTTTGCAAGCATTTGACCGTATAGTCTACTTGCTATAAGTTCTGCTCCTGCTTCAGTAGGGTGAACGTAACCGTCTATCAAATAATATTCATAATTGTATTCGTTTATAATTAAATTTCTATAATTATCGTTTACAGGAATATGGTTTTTTTCGCCAACTTTTATTATAGCGTCAACGTAATCTATAAGTTTATATCCGGTTGTACGGTCAACGTATTCGTCTGAATGATACTTTTCGGTAAAGCCTTTATGTGTAAGATTTCCACGGAACGTAGGTGTAGACAACATAATTTTAATATGTGGGTATTTTGTTAAAATCTTTTCAATACCGTAATTTAATGAATAAATAAACGAATTAAACGAATTTCCTTCACAATTATCTTCTAACGAAAGGTGGCCGGTAAAATCGTTAGTACCAAACGCTATAACAAGATAGTCAATGCTTTCAAAGTCTAACGAATCAAGCAATTTTGCTTGCTCGTAACCACGTTTAATTCCAAGACTTTTACCATATTCTAATTGAGAAGAAAAATCATCGTTATAAATGGCGTTGGCTAACTTATAAAAACTAAAAGCGTCGTAATTGTCATAAATATGCTTACCAGCGCGCGTTCCACCAACGGCTGCATTATAAACGGTCATGCCACTCATTTCGCCAACCATTTCAGGAATATTAAACGAATCCATTACGCTATCGCCTAAGAAAAGAACGTTTTTGCCAGAAAATCTTTTAGTGGCGTCAACGCCGTTCGTACCGTCAACGCCGTCTTTACCATATTCGCCTATTGCCTTATACTCGGTTTTTTCACCGTTAATAACCCAGTATCCGTCACTACTAATCTCAACGGTAGGAGTTTTACCATCAACGCCGTTAGTTCCGTTAGTACCGTTCGTACCGTCAACACCGTCTTCACCTATTGCTTTAAATTCGGTTTTTTCGCCGTTAATAACCCAGTATCCGTCACTACTAATTTCGATAGTAGGAGTTTTACCATCAACGCCGTTAGTTCCGTTCGTGCCGTTCGTACCATTCGTACCGTCAACACCATCTTTACCGTCTTCACCGTCAACGCCGTCTTTACCGTCTTCGCCTATTGCTTTA
>JAGBYC010000064.1 GCA_017628935.1 Clostridia bacterium
TCGCACGAAATTTACGGCGAAGGTTTTTACGAGATGGAGGTTTTAGTTAAAAGGTTATCAGGGCAAGCAGATTTACTACCTATAACCGTGTCTGAACGCTTAATTGAAAGTGCCGATTTAAAGGTGGGTAAAACGCTTTGCGCTTTAGGTCAATTTAGAAGTTATAACAAGCAAGTGGACGGCAAAAGCAAGTTGATGCTTACCGTGTTTATACGCGAAATTTTAGAAGAAGAATACGGCAAAAATCCTAATAATATCGTACTATCGGGCTATATTTGTAAGCCACCTGTATATAGAACTACGCCGTTTAACCGTGAAATTGCCGACGTTTTAATTGCCGTTAACCGTGCTTATAATAAAAGCGATTATATACCGTGTATTGCGTGGGGTAGAAACGCAAGGTTCGTTAAAAATTTAAGCGTGGGTGAAAAGGTAGCGTTATCTGGTAGAATTCAATCGCGCGAATATCAAAAAAAGTTTAGCGAAACTGACGTAAAAATGCTTACTGCGTATGAAGTTTCAGTATCTAAGTTAGCAGCGTTTGACAATGCTGAAAACTTTGATTTAGACGCTGAATTTAACCTAGAAAGAAATTACGAAAAAGAATACGTATAAAAAAACTAATCTTGACAAAACTTACTTTATTTGTTATAATTAAGCAGGCTTTATAGCCTGCTTTGGTTTTTTATGTATTTTAACGTTAAAATTGCCGACGTAATTATCGGCGTAAATTACAAATACGACTACACTTTTAAAGTGTTTAGCGATTATATTGTGTCTAACGAATTAACTCCGGCGTTCACGGTTAACGTAACTGATGAAATGATAGAGTTTGAGCGTAAGGTTAACGAAAAGTTTCCACCGTCGTTAGTTGAAAATATAGCCGTTTTTCGTTATATTGCTAAAGAAGTTATTAAAAACTATAACTGTATTTTGTTTCATTCGTCGGCAATTGCTTACGACGATAACGCCTTTTTGTTTACTGCAAAAAGTGGCACGGGTAAATCAACTCACGTAAAAATGCTTGCTAATGCTGATAGTAAAATTTCTTACGTTAACGACGATAAGCCGTTTATTAGATATTTTGAAAATGAAAATAAGTTTTACGTTTACGGCACGCCGTGGATGGGTAAACACAATTTAGGTAGTAACGTTCGCGTTCCACTTAAAGCAGTTTGTTTTTTAACAAGGGGCGAAACTAATTCTATAACAAAGGTTAACCCTCTCGACTATTTAAACGAAATTTTTACGCAAACGGTAAAGCCTAACGAAGTAAACTCAGTTGATTCGTTTACAAACGTAATTTCAGCGCTTACCACTAACGTTGATTTTTACTTATTAAAATGCAATTTGCATGACGACGCGCCTTTAACGTCGTTAAACGGTATGATTAAAAAATACGCTAAATAAGAGGGTATTATGAGTGATAAAATTTTAAAAATTAACGACGGTTTTATTTTACGTTCTGTAAAAGGTGCTGACGGCGATGAAAAATTCGTTGTTATTACCGTTGGCGAAGCGTCTAAAAAATTAAACGGTATGATTACTTTAAACTCAACAAGCGTATTCGTTTGGAAGATGCTTGAAAAGGGTGCAACGCGTAACGAAATTATAACAGCCGTTGCTAACGAGTACGAAGTTGAAACAAGCGTAGTTGAAAACGACATTAACGAACTTTTAGATAAAATTATTAAATACGGGGTTGTAAATGGTTGACGTAAAAATTGAAGAATTATTAAA
>JAGBYC010000065.1 GCA_017628935.1 Clostridia bacterium
AACAAAAAGTTGTGTTTAATGCTTGAAAGCGACTTTTATTATCCGCTTAAACAAGAAGAAATTGACCTAATAGAATTTAAAATTGACGGACAAAGTATAGAAAATTACGTAAAAAATCCTAAAAAAGTAGCCGAATTTCAAATATTATTAAAAAATGAGTTGATTTTTTCGCAAAAAGTATTTAGTATATATAATAGATAATTATTAAATACTAAAGGATAATTTTATGCGAATAAATAAATTTCTTGCCGAATGTGGCGTAGCAAGTAGACGTAACTGTGATAAACTTATTAAAGACGGTTTAGTTACCGTTAACGGTAAAGTTGCAAATTTAGGTGACGACGTTGACGAATTTAACGATAGCGTTTCGGTTGACGGTAAAAAGGTTAACCTTGCTAAAAAGCACGAATATTATATTATGAATAAACCTAAGGGCTACGTGTGTACCGTTAAAGATGAAAAAGATAGAAAAACGGTTATGCACCTTCTTCCACCAGGGGTAGGTAGAGTTTTTCCAGTTGGTAGACTTGACTATGATAGCGAAGGTTTACTTATTTTAACAAGCGACGGCGACTTATGTAACCGTTTAACGCATCCTTCAAGTGAAATTCCTAAAACTTACGTAGTAAAAATTGAAGGTAGTTTAGATGAGCCTGCGCTTGCGCGTCTTCGTAAAGGCGTTGAAATTGACGGCGTTAAAACTAAAAAGTGTACGATAAAAATTGTAGATGAAACGCGCGATTATACCAAATATCACGTAATTGTTACCGAAGGTAGAAACCGTGAAATTCGTAAAATGTTTTTAACTGAAGGTAAAGAAGTTAAGTTCTTAAAACGCATTAAGATAGGCGATTTAGGTTTATCAGGTTTAGACCGTGGCGCAGTTAAAAAATTATCTAAAGAAGAAGTAGAATATTTAAAAAATTTATAATACCTAAGGGGTTTAGATGGATAACGTTGCTTATTTAAATAAAAAGCAAAGCCTAAAAGAAGAATATACTAACGATTTTATTAAAAACGTTGACGTTATTTCAAAAGATTTTGGCGACAAGGTTGTTGAAACGCTTGGAAACGAATATCTTTTGCTTAAAGACGAATATTTTGCTTTAGAAGAATTTTGTGAAAAAACTAAAAAAGATTTTTTAAGTTCAAACGAATATTTACTTATTAAAAACGAAGTAACGTTGTTAAAAAGTGAAATAGACGGCAATAATGATAACGATTTAAGTGAATTAAATATGGCGTTACATCAAAAGTTAAGTAAACTTGCAACGCTTAACACAACGCTTAACAACAGACTTAAAAGTTCACGCGAAAGGCTTAACGAACTTAAAAAACAAATTTTTAATTTGTTTGACTTACACAAAGAAAAGTTAAACGAAATTAGGCTTTACGCAACCAAACAAGTTACAGAAGAAATAAAACAGTCGATTGATAGTTTTAACGAAGAACTTGTTAAACTTAACGAAGAATACGGCGTTGAAAGTACCGAAAAAGAATATCCTTTCGACTTTGACAAAATTGAACTTGTTACGGTAACTGATAAACTTCAGTCTGATTACTTTTACAACGATACCTTAGATGAAATTGACGATTTTGAAATTGACGACGACGTTGTTTTAAGTGAAAATTTTGATGAGTTTATAAATTAAACGGTGGTAATATGAAAGAAGTAGAAATTTATACCGACGGCGCTTGCTCAGGCAATCCAGGAGCAGGTGGTTGGGCGTGCATATTGTCGTATATGGGCGTTGAAAAAGAACTTTCAGGCGGGGAATTAGAAACAACTAACAACCGTATGGAACTTACGGCAATTATAAAAGGTTTAAGCGCTTTAAAAGAAAAGTGCAAAGTTAAACTTTATTCAGATAGTCAATATTCAGTTTCTCCTTTTATTGACGGGTACATATATACGTGGATAACTTCTGGTTGGCGTTTAGCCGATAAAAAGCCCGTTAAAAATCAGGATTTATGGCAAGAACTTGTTAAATTAACTAATTATCATAGCGTTGAGTTTATTAAGGTAAAAGGTCACGCAGATAACGAAAAAAATAACAGGTGTGATTGCTTGGCGCGTTTAGAAATAACTAAACTTCAAAAATAATCCGCTTGGAGACGTAATGACTAATAATAAAAACAACCTTATTAAGAATATAATATTACTAAATTTTTTAGGAATTATATCGGGGTTGTTTTCTATTATGTTGTTAGCGTCTTTACAAAGCGGTTTTTTATTTAAATACAGGCAGTTTTTTGTAATATTTTTTCTTTTAACTATTA
>JAGBYC010000066.1 GCA_017628935.1 Clostridia bacterium
GTAGAAATTAGCTGTCCAGCCTACAGTATTCCCCGAAGTTGTCAAGTACCAATTTACCTATTTTTAACCACTTTTAACCACCTAGACAAATTTACACAATTTTACAAAAACTTGTTGACAAATTAAAATTATTTGACTATAATATTTAGTGAAAAAATTTGTATGTGAAGGTGTGAACAATGAGCGACACTTTAATAGTAGCGTTAATATCGTTGGTAGGTACTCTAATAGGTACTATAGGCGGTATAGCAATATCTAATAACTTAGTTAACTACCGTATAACCCAGTTAGAAAAAGAAGTAAAAGAACATAACAAATATATTGAGCGTACCTACGTGCTAGAAGGTGCTGTAAAAGAACTTCAGCACGAAGTTATAGAATTAAAAAAGGGGGTTTAGCGTGTGGAAGTATTAAGCGTACCAATGGTTATGACTGTTGTATTTGTACTCTTAGAAGCCCTAAAAAGCGCCTTTAATCGTGAGTGGTTTAACCGTATTATACCTATCTTAGCATTAGTATTTGGCGCTGGTTTAGGTGTTTTAGCCTTCTATTTTGCGCCAAGTATTATACCAGCTGAGAATGTCTTAACGGCTGTTATATTAGGCGCTATGAGTGGCTGGAGTGCTACAGGTGCTGACCAGGTTATAAAACAATTAACAAAAAGGAAGTATAAAGCAATGAAGAAAATAAGTGAAATGACTGAAGACGAAGTAAGGGACTACGCCTTACAGCTTGAAGGTGAAAGAGCAATAAACAGCCAGGCTATAGCTGACAAAGACAACGAAATAGCCGAGCTTAAAGGCTTAAACTTAGACCTACAAAAGCGTAACAGGGCTTTATTTATTCAAGTAGAACAACAGCCCACCCCTGCCCCTGCTGACCCACAACCCCCTGTAGATACTGTAGAGAGTATCGAAGACACTGTAAAAAATAAATTATTTAAGGAGATTATAAAATAATGAGTTTATCCGTAGAAGTATTAAACACTATTAGAAACAACGCTGACAGCGAATACCAAAGCCGTATACCTGTAGCAACCCAAAACAACATAGCTGAAATCGGTAGAGCTTTTGAAACTTACGACGTAGAGTACAACCACTTTGTAACTACGCTTATGCACAAAATCGGCAAAACTACCGTAGAAACTGCCTTATTTAACAATAAGCTTAAGTCGTTTAAGTCAGGTAGCCTTTTATCTATGCAAGATATTGAAGAAATCTTTGTAGAAGCTTTTAGAGTAGCTGAAGGCACGTATGACCGTGAAGGCGGTGTAGGTGAAGGCGGTGTTAACCCCTTTAAGCGTAGAGAATACCAAGACACTAAAGTAGTATACCACCGTATGAATAGACAAGATAAGTACGTAATTACGCTTTATAAAGACGACGTTATTAAAGCATTTACCAGCGCTACGAAGTTAGACGAATTTATTAGCGCTCAATTTAACTCACTCTATAGCGGTGCTGAATGGGACGAATTTACCCATATGAAGCAATTACTAGCTGAAGGTATTAAAGCTGGTGACTTCTTTGACTACACTGTACCTGCTATTGGTACAGCTAATCAAACCGACGCCCAACTACAAAAAGCTTGTAAAGACTTTGTTAGAACGGTTAAAAAGGCTATTAAAGACGTTGAGTACCCTTCAACCAACTTTAACCCTGCTGGTGTTAAAACTCTTACCAAAAAGTCTAATTTGGTGCTTTTCATTAACAAAGACGTACCAGCTCACCTTGACGTAGACTTGTATAGCTCTATCTTTGGTCCTGGCTACGCTGACTTAGGCATTGAAATTGTAGAGCTTGACAACTTCGGTGCTGACGACAACGGTACTTACGCTTTGTTATGTGATAAAGAATGGTTTAAGGTGTACGACACTAAAAACGAAATGCGCCAGCTCGAAAACCCTGACGGCTTGTATACTAACTACTGGCTACATATTTGGCAAGTATTAAGCTACAGCAAGTTTAAGACTGCTATTAGGTTTGGTACTACCGCTATCGTTAAAGGTGCTTAATTATGCCTAAACCTAGTGGCACTGTATATCTATGTAATAACGCTATTATCAACAATAGCTACAATGACACTATAAGCTTTAAGACAGCCAGCGAACAACATAACTACTGGCTGTCTTTAGTCAAGCTAACTACTACCGACTTTATGTATATAAGACGTACTAACGCTTATATTAAAGTACCGTACAACCTTAACCAGCTAGAAGACGTAAACTACTTATTTTTTAGAGCTGAAAAGACTAGCAAGCTTTATTACTGCTTTGTAACCAATAAAGAGTACATAAGCGACGAAGCTAGCTATATCTATTTTGAAACTGACGTACTACAAACGTATATGTTTGATTATAAGCTTAAAGAAAGCTACGTACTTCAAGAACACTGTGACAGGTGGACAGCCGACCATAAACCTATTTACAGTCGTACTGACGAAGGCTTAGAATACGGTAGCGAATATACCGTAGAGAGCGCCTACCGTGTAGTACCTAGTATAAGTAACGTGGCTGATATTACCTGGTATTTAGTTGTAGCTAAGCAGCGTCTAAAAACGGGTGACACTGGTGCTGTAGAAGGCGTAGGCGACATACAAGCAGGTGCTAGTCAAGTATTGCACTGCCCTAACCCTTACGTATTTTATTTAGTACCTAGTAGAGCTGTAGAAGTAGAAACTGATTACAAAGGCGGTTTATTAAGTAACATAAACCAATTTCAATCTTTTTTAGCTAATAGTGACGCTGGTAATTTAGTACAGCAAATTATACGTTTACCCTATTTACCTTTTGACTGTTACTACGAAGGCAATAAATTTTATTTTAACAACACTAGCGCTAACGCTGAGTATAACTATTTTACAGCTAGTTATAAAAGTGATACTGGTATATCTTATAATATTAGTTTTATGCGTGTTATGTGGTACGACGCTTTTAAGGGTGGTGCTAATAAAAGCGCTCAAAGGGTACTAGCTAGCTTAGGCTTATTTGACGGTATAGAGAACGCTTTACCTACAGCTGAAGAATGGGCTGACGTTAAAGCTAACCCCTATAGCGTTAAACGTGATAAGCGCTTTGAAAGTAAGCTACTTTGTTACCCTTACCGTTTTAACTACTTAACCGACTGGAAAAACGGCACGGCTATAGTAAAAAATGAGTATATAGGCGCTGACAAAATAGAGCTAAGACACTTACAAGGTATAGGCTTTAACGGTCCTGCCAGGTACTGGGTACACGGCTACAAAAATGACGTAGAAGGGCGTAACAACTCTTTATTACAAAACGCCCAAGAAGATGCCCCAGTAATAACCGATGCTTACTATACGTATATGCTACAAAACCGTAACCAGCTACAAGCTGACCGTACTAACGCTTTAGTAAGTATAGCTGGTAACACGTTAAGCGGTGCTGTAAGTGGTGGTATAGCTGGCGCTAGTGCTGGCGGTCCTGCTGGCGCTATAACAGGTGGTATAACAGCTGGCGTAGGTCAGGCGTTTAGCGGTGCTATTAGCTACGGTAATATGATACGTAATCAAAATGCCGTACAAAAAGACCTTAAAAACCTACCTGACACTATTATTAGCTCTAATGATACTAGCTTTAATTTACAAGATAATAACAAGGACGTAACTTTTTATCGTATGAAAATTTGTTGCGAATTTGAAGAACTTCTAGCCGACACTTTCGCAATTACAGGCTATACGGTTAAACGTGTTAAAACACCTAACCTACGTAGCCGTGTACGATACAACTATATTAAGACTGTAGGCGCTAACGTTGTAGGCTCTTTCAACCAAGACGAATTAGCTAAGATAAAAGCTATATTTGACAACGGTGTAACTTTTTGGCACTACAATACTACTAATTTTAAGCCGTATGACTACAGCTTAGAAAACATAGAAACTAGCTTACTATAGGTGACGATATGAAAAATAAACGAATAACTGAAACTGATATTGATAATATCATAACTGAAAGCTTTTTATATAAAAGGCTTAGACTGTTAGCCGTTAACAGGTTTAAGTACGGTGGCTTAGAAGACCTTCTAATAGAAGAACGCCACGTAGAGAAGTTTTTATTTGACGAAGGTAAGTGTTTTTGGTTTAACGACCCTAACTACGGTGTAATGTGTTTACCCTGCCAGGGTGTAGGCGTTAACGTGCTTAACGACCCTACCAGGTGGCGTGTAACTGGCTTTGGCTACGTTAAAGAGATTAAAGCCAATGACGGTGTACTAATGGAAAATAACAAATTGAGAATGCCTACTAGTGAAATAGTTAGCTATTTTGTTAAACAAATGTACGAAGTTATACGTACTAGGGACGTAAACGTAAAAACCTTAAAACTACCTTTTATTATTGCTACGGACGATAAGAGAGAGTTAACAGCTAAGAAAATTTTAGAAATGATTAACGATAACACCTACGCTGTAGTAGTTAATAAAAACAGCTTAAACCTTGACGACTTTATTAAAGTACTAAACACTGGCGCTAAGTCGTTTACAACTGATTTAACGGACTTATACCACGATATATTAAACGAAGCTTTAACGTACTTAGGTATCAACAACGCTAACACGGACAAAAAGGAACGTTTAATAACCGACGAAGCTAACGCTAATAACCAGCTTATAGAAAGTTGTAGCGAAATGTTTTTAGAAAGCCGTAGACGTGCTGTAGACGAAATAAATAAGAAGTTTGGTACTAATATTACCGTAGAGCTTAGAACGACTGACGAAGGGGGTAACGGCTATGAGATTAAGCCTATACAAGAACTTACTACCTGACAGTAACAGTCAAACTACGCTAGAGCTTAGACACTTTGTAGAGTACGGCTGTACTATTTTTGACCCTAACGATAAATACCCTATTTGGAAAGAAGACCACAGGAAAGAGTTAGAAAAGAAAATAATAGAGCATTACTATAACCGTCAAATAGGCTTTGAAACCTTCGGGCGCTTTAAGTTTGAGTTAAACGTACGTATGCGTGAAATTATGCCCTACTATGTAGAGATATGGAAGACCACCCAGTACGAATATAACCCCATTGAAAACTACTCAATGAAGGAAGAATTTATAGACAAGTCTAAAGGTACAGCTAACAGCTCAGGCAACCAAACGGAACGCCACAGCGACACGCCACAAAGCTCTATTGATAACCTAGACAACTATATTAGCTCAGCTAGTAAGGTTGACAGCTCAGGTAAAAACGAAACTAGTAACGACAACGTACACACTGGCTGGCGTAACGGTAATATAGGTGTTACCACGTCGCAACAAATGATACAGGCTGAACGTGATATAACACTTAACCTTGACACTATGATTATAGAAAAATTAGAAGATTTATTTTTAGGGGTATTTTAATATGATTAAGGAATTAAAACACTATGCTATACAACCTGGCTGTAAGTCTACGCCTGACGTATGCCCTTTCCAAGATATAGACCTTAGCGCCTATATACCTAAAGCCTGGGAAGTACGCTACGACGAGCTAAAAGTAGAATACGGTACTATTTTACGTGACGACGTTACAGGCACTTTTACACCCCAGGGCGCTTGTAGTGACGGTAGATATATCTATAGGGCTTTGGTACAAGATAATAACGCTAGTACTAAACTTCAAAAAATAGATATGTATTCAGGTCAAATAATTTTAGAAAAAGAAAACACTAGCTACACCCACGCTAACGATATGACCTACTGTAGTAAAGACGGTTATATTTATATAGCTCACGCTAACGTAACTAGTAAATGTAGTAGGGTCAACCCTGCAACACTTGAAGAAGTTAACAGCTTTGATATTGGCGGTGATACCTGGGGTATATCCTATAACGCCCACGATAACGTATTTGTAGTAGGTGTTACAGGGTCTACGTACTTAAGTGTATACAGCTATGACTGGGTATTTATCTATCGTATTAAAATGAATAACAACTACAGCACACTAGTAAAACAAGGGCTTTGGTGTAACCAGTTTTATATTTTTGCTGGCTTAGATAACCGTTACGGCACTGTAGCAGGTAACGAGTACGGCTCTAGGATAATGGTGTACACGTGGACTGGTGATTTTATAAAATCAATACACCTAGATATTGATGAGTTAGAGTGGCTACACGTACAATGTGACACGCTTAACGGTAACTTTGCTAGTAGGGGTACTCTATACGTAGGTACGTACGAAGGCAGGGACGAAAACGATATAAAGTCAGGGCGTATTATTACCTATAAGTTTGACCTGTACCCTAGCCAAACAGTACCAGCAGGGCGTACTAGTGATATAAGCGGTGGACTTAACCGTATACACCGCTGTCAAGAAGGTACTAACGTTAAGCTGTTTGAAGGTAACGCTGGTAACGGTACTTTTAGTCTTAACCTTCTACCTAACACTGACGTAGGCTCGTTTAGGTGGCTTGTCTTCTTTATTTACGGTAGTAACTACAAAACTATAAAAATGTTACGTACAGGTACGACTTACGTACTACGTGAGCATAACTTAGGTAACAGCGCAGACGATACTGATATTTATATGAGAGAGCTACAGCTAGAGCTACAACCTGACGAGAAATCATTCAAAATAGTACATAATATTTGTCAGCGTATTAAGTTTAACGAAGACGGTACACACTACGTACATAAAGAAGTAGACAGCTTTAACTTATATACGCCTATTTATATTAGGGAAATATGGGGTGTAGTATGATTAAACTATTAGAGAGCTTAACTAATTACGCCCTTACAGGGCATACAAGCCGTTATAATGAAGACGGCTTAACAGGTCAGCAACTGCTTATAAAGTCAGCTAGGACCTGTAAAAAGTGCTTAGAAACTATAGTAAACGTTATGGAAGGCATTAACACTGCCTACCCTGAAGTGTTAGCTACAGCTACACAAGTAGGTACAACTGCTAACGGTAATTTATATGAATTAGGGCTACAGCAAAATATTAAAATACCTGTAGCTAAGGTTGATAAAATAAACACGTTTTACTTTTTATTTGCTGAAGACGGTAAAAGCCTTATAGAGCTTTCAGCTGATATTAACAACTGTGTACTACAGGGCTTAGAACAGGTAGAAAAGCTTAGCAACGCTTTTACGTTGTTACATTCTTCTACTGAAGAAAAAGTAAGCGAACTTAAAACATATCTTAACGGCTGTGAAGTTGTAGTATTTGACGACTGCGCTTTAACAGTATTAGAGCTTGCAGGTCATTCAGCTTATAACGTTAACCAGCTTGTAAAAGCTGTCAACATTGTATTAACAATTGTTAATAACTTAAATGACTTAGGCTTACTGTATGAAGACGAAGCTATAACAACGTTAGCTGGTAACTACGATAACGGTATTTTAGAATTATAAAGGAAGGTAAAATAAATGAATGATAAAAAATATGTAACACAAATTAAGTGTAACAACTCGGGCGAATGCTACGACGTTAGAGATAAAGAAACAGCTGAAAAGCTAGACAACCATATTAAAAATGGTGGCGCTAAGCTTTATAAAAGGTATATAACTTTTAGTTGTGACGGTACTGACGGTACTTACGATTTAGATATTTTAGCCTACAGCTATTCAAATACGCCTATACCTAAAGATACGCCACTACTTGATAACATTAACCTATTAAAAACTATTTATAAACATTGCCCTATTAACGTTATTTACAGTGGTAGTAGTGGCGGTAATAATATTCAGGTACACGGTGGTCTAATAGTAGATATACAAGAATATAACGGCTACGTAGAAATACTAGACAAAATGCACAACCATAAAGTAATAGGTGTTAATTTGGAAGATATTAGCGAAGTGGTGTAACGTATGACTAAACAAGAATTTTTTACAACGTTAGGTAACCTGGCTGTAGCTGAAAGTAATAGACGTATAGCCAACGGCTCTAAGTTTGTACTACCTTCGGTTTGTATAGGTCAAAGCGCCCTAGAAACTGGCTACGGCTCGTCAGGGCTTATGGTTAAAGCTAACGCCTTCTTTGGTATTAAGGCTGGCGGTAGCTGGACTGGTAAGGTCTATACAGCTGACACGTGGGAAGTGGCTGACGGTGTAGAGTATAACACCAGCGCTAACTTTAGAGCGTATGACAACCTACAAGACAGTGTAGCTGCCTACTACGAGCTAATCATAAACGCTAGCAGGTATCGTGGCGGTCTATCTACTTACCCTAACGGTAAAAAGTCA
>JAGBYC010000067.1 GCA_017628935.1 Clostridia bacterium
TATTCTTGTCTTTTGCAGGCGTATTTGTTTCTTTCCCGTTTATATGGTTAATCAACCAACTAGGTTCTCTTATAGCAGTAGCAACTAACGCAACACCTTTCTTTATGGGTATAATTATAGCAGTAATTATGGGTATTTTACTTACAATGCCAACGTCGTCGGCTGCTATTTGGATAGCAATAGCGTCTTCTGAAACGGCGCTTGCAAACCCAGGTGTTTTTGCTATCGCTGGTGGCGCTGCCGTTGCCGGTTGTTCTGCGCATATGATAGGTTTTGCCGTTACAAGTTACCGTGAAAACGGTTTTGGTGGACTTATTTCACAAGGTTTAGGAACAAGTATGTTACAAATTCCTAACATTATGAAAAAACCTATTATAATGCTTCCAGAAATTATTTCAAGTGCCGTATCTGGCTTAGTTGCAGTTTTACTTGATATGAGATGTACTGCTGCTGGTGGTGGTATGGGAACAAGTGGCTTAGTTGGTTTATTTGGTGTAATTGATGCTAACTCACTTTACTCAATTTCGCCTATTTTAACCGTTTTAGGTATAGCCCTTTGTTTATTTATTATTCCAGCCGGCGTTTCACTTTTAGTTAGTGAAATTATGCGCAAACGCGGTGTTATCGCTTTAGGTGATATGAGTTTAGAAAACTAATAAAACATAAAAAAATAAAATCCCTCATAGTTTATATGGGGGATTTTTTATATGGAAAATATTCATATTTTAACGCTTGATAATAGAAAAAAGGCAACTATTACTGCCGTTAGTGAGGTGCTTTCGTTTTCAGATAAAGAAGTTAAGTTAAAACTTAACGATACGTCGGTTATGTTAATTACTGGTAACGCTTTAAAAATAGGTGGGTTTGATAATAAAAGTGGTAACGCGCTTATTTTAGGCGAAATAACGCTTATTAAATACAAGCCTAAAGAAGAAAGCGTTTTAAAAAAGGTTTTTAAATAATGAATTTAGTAAAAAAAGAGTTGCTAAGTTTTTTAGTTAGCGTTTTTTCTGGCGTTACGGCAGGGCTTATTTACACGCTAATTTACTTTATATTTTTGTTTATTAACGTTAAAAGCGACCTACAAAATCAAAAAGTAGTTAAAATTTTTAATAAAAAAAGCGTTGCTTTAACGGTTATTGACGCCATAAAATACCTAATATTTTTTATTTTTAGCGCTTTTTATTTTAAATACGTATGTTACGTATTTAATTTACCTAATTTTAGAGCGTATATGATAGTAGGTTTTTTATTCGGTTTATATTCATATATAAAAAGTTTTCATAAACTATTTGCTATTTTTCTAAACGTGGTGTATAATAAAATAAATAATATATTTAAAAAAGTAATAAACACTTTAAAAATACCTTTTAAAGTGCTGAAGGATAGAATTAATGAGCGAAGAAAAAAAGCGCAGAGTCGTGTCCGCATTAGTATCGGGGGGAATAATGTTACTAGTTATATTAGTAACTATTCTAGCGTATCAATTAGTGGGCATTTACTCAAGAAACAATCGAATAAAAGCACTCGACGCGGAAATAGCCACATTAGAAGCGCAAATTAGTTCTACCGACGATAGCATTAAAGAATGGTCTGAACGTTGGAAAATTGAACAACGCGCAAGAGAACTTGGGCTTATGTACGACGATGATGAAGAATAATTTAACTAATCCCTTTGCTATTATTGATATAGGCAGTAATTCAGTTCGCTGTATGTTCGTTTCGGGCAATAAGCGTGATAAAGTTACTATATCAACAAGACTTGGCGAAGGGCTTTCTTTTTCTAATACTTTAAATAAAAACGCTATTGATAGAACGGTAAAGGTTGTGGCAACCCTTTACGCTAACGCTATTAAACGTGGTGCGCAAACTATTTACGCTTTTGCAACTGCTGCCGTTAGAAACTCTGTTAACGGGTGCGACTTTACTAATAAAGTTAAAAACGAAGTAGGTTTAACGGTTGACGTTGTGTCTGGCGAACTTGAGGCTGAACTTGCTTTAAACGGCGCCGTGCTTGGTGGTGACGGTGGCGTGATTGACGTTGGTGGGGCAAGTAGCGAAATAAGTTTTAAAAAACACGGTGCTAAAATTTACGGATACAGTTTACCGTGGGGCGCAGTTAAAATTTTTGACGCGTTCGGCACTGATAAAGAAAATATTTTCAACGCTTTAAAGGGTTTAACGGCTAATTACGGGCAAATTCCAAGTGGCAACTATTATGCCGTGGGTGGAACTGCTACAAGCCTTGCAAGTGTTGATTTAGCCCTTACTGAATACGACCCTAACTTAGTTAACGGGCATTATATATCTATAAATCGTATGGAAGAAATTTCAAACGAATTATTTTCGTTAACGCCAAGTGAAATATGCGCTAAATATTGCGTTGGCGAAAAAAGGGCAGAGATAATTGCCGGTGGTTCGGCAATAATTTTAAGTATTATGCGTTACGCTAATTTATCTGGTATTACCGTTAGCGAAAACGATAATTTAGAAGGGTATATGCTTTACCTTGGAGGAAAGATATGAAAAACGCAGAGTATAAGCGTATTATAAACTTAATAACCGGCGTGTTGTCTATCGTTTTATACGGCGTATACTTTATTATAGTTTTAACTATGAAAAAGGGCGAAGAACTTTCGGTTATAGGCTTTTCGCTTTTAGGTATTGCTATTTCTTACCTTTTAACTACGTTAATTCACGAATTAGGGCATATAGTTTTCGGCTTATGTTCTTCGCTTAAATTATGCTACGTTAAAATTTTCGGCTTGCATTTTTATAACAACGAAAAGGGTAAACTTAGTGTAAAACTTTGCCGTGACGGTGGTGTTTTTGGCGAAACGGCGTTTTATCCGTCTACAAGTGAAAACGTTGCTTTTAAGATAGGTATAACGGCGTTTGGTGGACCTATATTTTCATTTATTCAAACGTTAATTCAATTAATTTTAGCAATAGTTTTAGTTGATAATACATTTATGGTTTGCGCCTTTGGTATTAGTTTCGTTTTACCGTTATACGTGTTTATTATAAACGTAATTCCGTTCTCGTTTGAATACGACGGTTCGCTTGCGTTCACTATGCTTTCAGGGGGCAAAAAGTCGCTTGTAGCGTCGTCGTACATAACGGCGTCTACGCTTATTTCAAACGGTGTAGAGCCTAGCGAATTAAGTGGTAAATTACTTGCCGTTTACGACGAAGATTACGGTTTTTACAACGTTAAAATTATAAGACTTAGATATTTATCAACCCTTATTAATGATGAAGCTACGGCGTTTAACGAACTTCAAAAAATTAGCGAAATTAACCGTCTTCCTGACGGCACGTACGCCGAAGTTTTATACGAACTTTTATTTAAAGCGCTTGTGTTAGCAGACGATAAATTTATATCTACTTACCGTGAAGAAGCACTTGAATATCTTGATTATGACGACACTCCAACGTCACTTCGCGTACAAGTTGCACTTTCAATTTACGACGGCGATTACGATAGAGCAAAACTATTAGTTGCAAGTGGTTTAAAGGTTTGTGAAACGTATTTAGACAAGGGTATTGCAAAACTTGAAAAACAACTTTTAGAGCGTTTTCAAGACGTTTTAAACGAAATTTAATAAAAACCTAATAGGCTTACGCAAAACGGTGCGTAAGCCTTTTTTAGCGCCTATTTTAGCCCTCTATTTACCTTTTTTAAAGGTAAAACGTCAAAAAAACTTAAAAAAATTAAAAAAACGCTTTGCATTTAAGATGTTATATGTTATAATATACTTACTAATAATATAATCTAAGTGCACGCACGCGTGCGCGTGGAGGTAAAAATGGAATTAGACGATAAAGTAGTTGCCGAATACGGTGCCGACCAGATTAGAGAATGTAAAGGTTTAGAGCATATCCGTTTAAGACCGGGTATGTATATTCGTAATACCGATTCTTACGGTTTACATCACCTTGTTAAAGAAACGGTTGATAACTCTATCGACGAAGCTTTAGCAGGTCACTGTGATACTATTTCGGTTACTATTCATAAAGACGGTTCGTGTTCTATTCGCGATAACGGACGTGGTATACCAACTGGTATGCGTGAAGAAGGTATTTCTACCGTTGAACTTGTAATGACTCACCCTAACGCAGGTGGTAAGTTCGGTGGTGGTGGTTACGAAATTTCTTCAGGTCTTCACGGTGTAGGTTTAAAGGCTGTAAACGCGCTTTCTGAATACGCCAGCGTTGACGTTTATCAAAACGGCAAGCACTACCGTCAAGAATATAAAATAGGCGTTCCTCAAACTCCACTTATGGTGCTTGAAGACGTTAACGAAACTGGTACTTGCGTAACCTTTAAGCCAGACCCAACAATCTTCTCTACCGTTGATTTTTCTTACGAATATATTAGAAACCAACTTCGTGACTTTGCCTACCTTAACACGGGCGTTAAACTTGTGTTAACCGACGAACGCGAAGGTCAAGAAAAACACGACGAAATGCTTAGTGAAGGTGGTATTAAAGAATACGTTGAAGTTTTAAACAAAGCAAAAGAAGTTTTAACGCCAGAACCTATTTACTTTAAAAAGAAGTATGGTAAAGAAACTATTGAAATTGCCTTCCAGTATAACGACGGTTATAACGAACAAATTCTTGCTTTTGCAAACAACGTTAACAACGTTGAAGGCGGCGTGCACCTTGACGGTTTTAAATATTCGCTTACCAAACTTATTAACGACGCTGGTAGAAAGTTAAATCTTTTAAAAACTGACGACGATAAACTTTCAGGCGAAGACGTGCGCGAAGGTATTTCTGCCGTAATTTCAGTTAAACTTGTTAATCCACAATTTGAAGGTCAAACTAAAACGAAACTTGGTAACGCTGAAATGCGTACTTTAGTTATCAAGGCTATGAACGAAGTGTTTGAGCCTTATTTAGAAGAAAATCCGTCAGTTGCAAAAGAACTTATCTTTAAGTGCTTAACGGCTAAAAAGGCGCGTGAAGCGGCAAGAAAGGCGCGTGAAGCAACAAGAAAGGGCGTGTTTGAATCAACTGCTTTACCTGGCAAATTAGCCGACTGTTCGTCTAAAGATCCTGAACTTTGCGAAATTTACTTAGTAGAAGGTGATTCGGCGGGTGGTACTGCTAAACAAGGCCGTGACCGTCGTTTCCAAGCAATTTTACCTTTACGTGGTAAAATACTTAACGTTGAAAAAGTGCGCCAACACCGTGTACTTGAAAATGAAGAAATTAAAGCAATGATTACTGCTTTCGGCGGTGGTATGCTTGACGACTTTGACGTAACTAAAATTAGATACGACCGTGTTATTTGTATGACCGACGCCGACGTTGACGGTTCGCATATTCGTATTTTATTACTTACTTTCTTCTACCGTTATATGCGTCCACTTATCGAACAAGGCCACGTATACGTAGCGCAACCACCACTTTATAAAATATCGAAAGGTAAGCAAGAATATTACTTCTATACCGAAGAAGATAAAGAAGAATTTTGCCGTGAAAACCCACGTTGCGATATTCAACGTTATAAAGGTTTAGGTGAAATGGATAAGCAACAACTTTGGGATACTACAATGAATCCTGAAACAAGAACTCTTCGTCGCGTAACTATTCAAGACGCAGTTGAAGCAGACGCTCATTTCAGTATGCTTATGGGC
Source organism: Clostridia bacterium (assembly GCA_017628935.1). Lineage (GTDB taxonomy): Bacteria > Bacillota > Clostridia > Christensenellales > Borkfalkiaceae > HGM11412. The sequence goes on from JAGBYC010000067.1 coordinate 5,649, forward strand.
GACCAACCTGAACTTCGCCGTCAATTCATTGAACAAAACGCAAAATACGCCAACACCGATTTGGATACCTGATAGGAGGGAATTATGGCTATTTCAAAACAAAAATTAAGCGAAGAACTTACAGCCGAGTTTAAAAAGACTTTGTCTTTAACAAAACTTGTAGATATTGAAGTAGACGCTGAACTTCGCCAAAGTTTTATCGACTATGCAATGGCAGTTAACCGTTCACGTGCTATTCCTGACGTGCGTGACGGTTTAAAACCCGTTCACAGAAGAATTTTATATTCAATGAACGAAATAGGTTTAGTGCCTGAAAAACCTTATAAAAAATGTGCTACAATCGTCGGTGACGTGTTAGGTAAATACCACCCACACGGTGACAGTTCCGTTTACGACGCGTTAGTTCGCTTAGCGCAAGACTGGACTATTAATTTACCACTTGTAGACGGTCACGGTAACTTCGGTTCAGTAGACGGCGACTCTGCCGCTGCTTACCGTTATACCGAAGCAAAAATGAGCAAACTTGCTTTAGAAATGCTTCGTGATATCGATAAAGATACCGTTGATATGAAATCAAACTTCGACGATACGAGAAAAGAACCAGTTGTTTTACCAAGTAGATATCCAAACCTTTTAGTAAACGGTTCTGACGGTATTGCCGTTGGTATGGCAACTAATATTCCACCACACAACTTATCTGAAATTATCGACGGTACTATTGCAGTTATCGACAATCCTGAAATTGATATCGACGAACTTATGAATTATATACCAGCCCCTGACTTCCCAACGGGTGGTATTATAATGGGTCGTAGTGGTATTCGTAACGCTTACCGTACTGGTAGGGGCAACTTTATTTTACGTAGTAAATGTGAAATTGAAGAATACGCTAACGGTACGCGTAGCCGTATTATCGTAACCGAACTTCCTTACCAAGTAAATAAGCAAAAACTTATTGAAAATATCGTAGAACAAGTTAAAGATAAGCGTTTAGAAGGTATTGCTAATATTAACGACGAATCAGACCGTCAAGGTATGCGTATCGTAATAGACGTTAAGAAAGACGCTAACGCGCAAATCGTATTAAATTCGCTTTACAAACAAACTAAACTTCAATCGTCTGACGGTATTATAATGCTTGCTTTAGTTGGAACTGACCCTAAAGTATTAAACCTTAAAGAAATTTTAGAGCATTATCTTAACCACCAACGCGAAGTTATTAAACGCCGTACTAAATACGACCTTGATAAAGCCGAAGAAAGATGCCTTATCGTAACCGGTTTAATTAAAGCCCTTAACGATATTGATAAAGTTGTTGAAATTATTAAAACTTCTAAAGATAGAAGTGATGCGGCGCTTCGTTTAACTACTGAGTTCGACTTAGACGTTGAGGGTAGACAAGCAAACGCTATCTTAGATATGAGATTGCAAACGCTTACAAACCTTGCTGTTTCTAAGCTTGAAAACGAATACAACGAACTTATCGCGCTTATTGCCGACCTTAAAGATATTTTGGCTAAACCAGAACGCGTAGACGCTATTATTAAAGACGATTTACTTATTATTAAGGAAAAATACGGCGAAGAAAGAAAAACTGAAATTTCGGTATTAGAAGGCTGTATTGAAGACGCTGCTTTAATTCCAGTTGAAGACGTTGTTATTTCTCTTACTCATTTAGGTTACGTTAAACGTTTACCAGTTGCTGAATATCGCGCTCAAAACCGTGGTGGTAAAGGTGTAACTGGCCATAAACCTAAAGAAGAAGACTTTGTTGAAAATATGTTCGTAACTTCAACGCACGACGATATTATGTTCTTTACAAACTATGGTAAAGTATATCGTATAA
>JAGBYC010000068.1 GCA_017628935.1 Clostridia bacterium
ATCGCTTTGTTCAGAAACAACGTCAATAGAAGTTAAAAATCCGCGTTCTTTTGCGTCGTGTAAAATTTTAGCGCCGTGAGTGCCGTAAACTTCGTCAAAAGCGTCAACTTTTTTCATAAGTAAAAGGTATTCAAGGTGGAAAATTTTAGTGTTTAATTTATCAAAATCAACGTAGCTTTCATCAAAAACGTCGTTACCACCACCAACGCAAAAGAAGGTGCGTTGTTTAGTGTCGCTTGCGTTCATAACGATAGTTATAGCAGTTTCTTCGCCTACGGTAACGTTTTCGGTATCAATATTAGGGTATTTTTGTAAATATTCTATAACCTTTTTACCGTTTTCATCATTGCCGATAACTGCACAAGTTTTAACCGTTAAGTTTTTATCAAGTTTAGCAAGGTCAATAATAATATTGCCCGTGCCGCCTATACTACGCGTAATGTTTCTAACGTTAGTTAAAAAACCTTGCGACGGATAAGTGTCAATTTGATGCATAACGTCGCAAATAAGCGTGCCTGCAACGGTTATGCCTTTTTTGTTTATCATATTACACCTTTAAACTAAAAATTTTAATTGCTTCTTTAACGTTTTCTTTCATTGCTTGTTTAGCAATAAGTGGAAGGTCGTGGAAGAAAATAGGTTTATCGCCTTGCGCTTCAATAAATTCTTTAACTGCTTTACCGCCGGCAAGAGCCATATATGTATAGTAGTTAATTTTTCTAATACCGTTTTTAATAGCAGTTTGGAATTCTTCAACGCTTAAGCCAGAGCCACCGTGCATAACAAGAGGGACGTTAATTTTTTCTTTAATAAGTTTAATGCGTTCAAGGTCTAAAACAGGTTTTGTTTTGTAAACGCCGTGCGCAGTGCCGAAAGCAATTGCTAAAGCGTCAACACCAGTTCTTTCAACAAAGTCTTTTGCTGTATCAGGGTCGGTATAAACGTCTTCAACGCTATTGTAGTTTTCAAGCCCTTCTTGTTCTTTGCCCTTAGTTGATTCTAAGCCGTTGTCTGATGAAAAAATATGGCCAAGTTCAGCCTCAACCGTAACGCCAACGCTATGAGCGTATTTACAAATTAAAGCCGTTTCTTTTACGTTAGTTTCATAATCAGCGCCTGAAACGTCAAGCATAACTGAAGTGAATCCACATTGAATTGCTTTAATGCAAGTTTCAATTGAAAGGCCGTGGTCTAAGTGAACGCAAACGGGAACTTTAGCGTTTTTAGCGCGTTCAACCATAATAGGCGCAATTTCTTCAATAGGAACTAACGGAAAGTGAACTTCTGCGTGGTTTAAAATAACGCCAACGCCCATTTCTTCGGCTGCTTCAATAACGGCTGTAAGCGATTCGTAGTTGCAAGCGTTAAAAGCGCCGACAGCGTAGCCCTTTTCTTCAGCGTCAAGCATAAGTTCTTTAAGTGATACTAACATGTTTATCTCCTATATTTGCCAAAGGCAAAAATTTAAAAGTTTAATTAAGACGTTTCGTTTGACGAAACGTCTTTAAATTTTATTAAGGTAAAAATGAACCTGGTTTTACACGGTAAGCGTCGTTACAACGAACGAAGCCTTCAGCGTATTTAACACCACATTGTAAGCCACGGTATTTTGCAGTAGTTTCCATGTCTTCAGTGAAAACTTCGTCAACAGAGAAACCAGAGTAAGCGTGAGCCATCCAAGCTTTTTGACTTTCGTGACATAAAAGCATTTGCTTTTTAGTTTCAAAATGGTCAGTTATATCAACGTAATCAGTAGGAACGAAACCTAAACCTTTGTGTGGTTCAAAATAGTAAACAACTGGGAATCCGTCGAACGGTGGTTCTTCAGTAACGATATTGTTAATAGGAGGCATAACGTGTATATCGTGTACTATTTTGCTTGTAAGTTCGTGGTCTGGGTTATAGTCGTGTGGGTTATGAGTGAAAATAACGTCTGGCTTGCAGTGGCGAACTAAGTTGATGAACGCTAAACGAACGTTAACGTCGTCGTAAAAAAGTTCGTCGTCGTAATCTAAACAAATGTATTCTGCGCCGATTAAAGCAGCCGATTTAGCAGCTTCTTGTTTTCTTAAAGCGCCAATTTCTTCTTTAGATAAAGTTGCAGAACCAATGTTACCACTTGTAGAAGTTGCAATAAAAACTTTATGGCCTTGAGCAGCGTATTTTGCTAAAGTACCTGCGCAACAGCATTCGATATCGTCTGGATGTGCGCCGATTGCTAAAATATTCATAAATAACCTCTTTAATTATTTAACTTCAACCCATCTTTCTTCTTTGCTACTTAATAAAATTGCTTCAGTTAACGCTACAAGGTGAGCAGCATCTTCTAAAGTTGCAAAGCAAGGAGTGCCTTGTAAACCACCGTCGATAAATTTGTAGAACGCCCACATGTTACCTTTGAACGCGTCGTTCCATCCTTCTGGGTGACCTTTTGCAAGAGAAGTGAATTCTTTTGCGCTAGGAGAAAGTGAGTTAGGGTTTCTAATAATAAGGCTGTTATCACCGTTACGTGAACCAACCCAAAGTCTGTCGTTTTCTTCTTGGTTCCACATAAACGCTGCTTTAGAGCCGTCAATTTCAAAGTTTAAGTAACAACCGTGACCAGCGCAAAGTTCAGATACGCAGAATACACCGCGCGCGCCTTTGTCAGTTTTAAATAAAACTGCCGCATAGTCTTCGTTTTCAACTTGAACTTCTTCAAAGTCAGTAGGAACAACGCTTGTGAAAGTAAGGTTTGCTTTAGTAGGTTTCTTTCTTACAGGAATAACTGTTTCAACGTCTGCTAAAACCTTAACGATTTTGTGGCCAGTAACGTATTGAACAGCGTCCATCCAGTGTGAACCGATATCTGCAATAGCACAAGAATCACCAGAAACGGCTTTTTCAAGTCTCCAAGAATAGTCGGTATCGTAAAGTAACCAGTCTTGTAAATAAGAACCTTGCATAATGCGAACGTCACCAATTTCACCTGCTTCGATACGAGCCTTCATTTCACCAACTAACGGATTCATACGGTAGTTGAAGTTAACGGCAGCAGCAAGTTCAGGGTGTTTTGCTTTAACTTGAATAAGTTCTTCTGCTTCGGCTTTAGTAGTGCAAAGTGGCTTTTCAGAGAAAAGGTGTTTGCCTGCTTCTAAAATTTGGCAGTTAATTTTGTGGTGTAACATTGTAGGAGTACAGTTGTGTACTGCGTCTACGTTAGGGTCTGCAAGTAATTCGTCAATACTGTTATAGCATTTAGGAATACCGTAATATTCTGCTTTTGCTTTAGCAGTTTCCATATTAGCGTCAAAAACGCCGTAAAGGTTACAAAAACCAAGTCTATGTACGGCTTCAATGTGGCTTTCACCGATATAGCCAAGGCCGATAATTGCTACGTTAAGTTTTTTCATTATTTATTGTCTCCAAGAGAAAGAATAAGTTCACGGATGTTGTTACCAACTGCTTCAATTTCTTCATCAGTAGAAAGAATATTGATACCGTAACCAGCGCCAAGACCTTTATCAACTACGCCTACAGAAATGTTAACTGCACGGTCTAAGATATCGTCAGTTTGTGGAAGCATATGTTTTTCATATTTTTGGTCGTTAGGGTTGCAAGTTTTAGCAGGAAGCATTTTACCAAGAATTTGTTCCATGTTGTTATAAACGTGCCAGCCTGAGTAAGCGATAGGTCTACCACCAGTTTTAGCGCAGAATGCTTCAGCAAGTTCTTTAGTGTCAAATACTAAAGTAAGAAGTGTAGCGCATTCGCCTTCTGGGTCGTTAATAGTTCTAAATTTGAAGTAAGGAAGGTCTTGAAGCATACCTTTAAGTTTTGCTTTTTTAGAACGTAACGTAGATAAAATCCAGTCAAGTTTTCTTGTTTGAGCAAGAGCAACTGCACCAGTAAGTTCGTTCATTCTCATGTTAACGCCAACCATACTACGGTTACCAACTTCTACGCCAAGACGGTTAGGTTTGTGACCTTGGTCGTGGTAACCAAACGCTCTTTCGTAAAGGTTATCGTCGTTAGTAATAACTGCACCACCGTCACCAGAAGAGATTGTTTTAAATACGTTAAGCGAGAAAGCGCCGATATCACCGATAGTACCTACGCGTTTACCTTTATAAGATGCACCAACTGCTTGACAGCAATCTTCTAAAACTAAAAGGTTGTGTTTTTTAGCAATTTCCATAATTTGGTCCATTTTACAAGGGTTACCAAGCATGTGTACTGGTAAAATTGCTTTAGTTTTGTCAGTAATAAGTGCTTCAATTTTAGTAGGGTCGATTGTAAGTGAATCGTCGATTTCAGCAAGTACAGGAATTGCGCCTGAAATCATAATACTTGAAATTGATGCAATGAAAGTGTAACCAGGAACGATAACTTCGTCGCCAGCGCCGATACCAAGTGCAGCAAGGCTTGCAAGAAGCGAGCTTGTACCACTTGTAGTAGCAACTGCGTGCTTAGCGTTCATAACTTTTCTTAATTCATCTTCATAGTCAACTACTTTGTGACAGAAACCTTCCGCATCAGCAGCGCCGTAACGGAATAAATAACGTCCTTCAAGTACGTCTAAAACCTCTTTCTTTTCTTCTTCCCCGAACACAAATGAGCCGGGACCACCTGTTCTTGCCATATAAAATCCTCCTAAAATATAATAATTAATGCAAGTTTTTCAGTCGTTTTAATATTTTTAATATAAAACGAACTACGTCAATTATAAATTTAACCTATATAGCCGATTTTGTCAAGTCGTTTTATAAAAATTTTAATAGGATTTTTGCTTTTTACGGCTTGGTAGTTAAAATTTATAATTTTATAATAAAAAACGACGCCTTTAAAAGCGCCGTTTAAATTTTATTTAACGTAAATTTTTTCTTGTCCGCCCATAAACGGTCTTAATACTTCAGGAACGGTAACCGAACCGTCTGCATTTTGGTATTGTTCAATAAGGGCTGGGAACACGCGTGAAGTTGCTAAGCCAGAACCGTTAAGCGTGTGAACGAAGTTAGGTTTACCAGTTTCAGCGTTACGGTAACGCGTTGCGTTTCTTCTTGCTTGATAGTCGCGTGCGTTAGATACTGACGATACTTCTTTGTAAATACCCATTGAAGGAATCCAAACTTCTACGTCGTAAGTTCTTGCCATTGATGCCGAACAGTCGCCTGCAGCAAGTTTAGATAATCTAAAATGAAGGCCAAGTTTATCCATAAGTGAGCAAGCCTTATTAACAAGTTCTTCAAAGGCAGCGTCGCTTTGTTCAGGTGTAGTAATTTGTACCATTTCAACCTTGTTGAATTGGTGGCCACGAATCATACCGCGTTCTTCACTTCTTGCAGAGCCTGCTTCTTTACGATAGCAAGGTGTATAAGCAAAGAATTTGAAAGGAAGTTTAGCCTCGTCAATAATTTCGTTAGCGTAAAGGTTAACAAGCGCCGTTTCAGCAGTTGGTAACATAAAACGGTTTTTAGTTCTGTCTTCATCAACGTCAAGCCAGTAAACTTCGTTACTAAATTTAGGGAATTGACCAGCGCCAAAACCACAGTTATATGATAATTGGTGTGGAGGTAAAATAAATTCGTAACCGTCGGCAAGGTGTTCTTGAATAAAGAAGTTTAAAAGAGCCCATTCTAAGCGCGCGCCGTCGCCACGGTAAGCCCAGAAACCGTTACCAGAAAGTTTAACGCCACGTTCATAGTCGATAATGCCAAGTTTAGTGCAAAGGTCAACGTGGTTTTGTGGCTTAAAGTTAAATTCAGGCATTTTGCCGTATTCACGAACAACTTTGTTGTTTTCTTTTTCGCCAGGAAGTAAGTCTTCATCAGGAAGGTTAGGTAAACGGCAAATAAAATCTTTAACTTCTTCAGTTAAAGCGTTAATTTTTTCGTCACCTTTTTGAATTTCATCACCAAGAGCGCGCATTTCAGCAAAAATTTCGTCAACTGGTAAACCTTGTTTTTTAAGTTTAGGAATTTCACCAGAAACTTTGTTTCTTTTTGCTTTTAAGCCGTAAATTTCAAATTGTAATTTACGTTTTAAAGCGTCTTTTTCAATAACTTCAGTAAAGTCGATTTCATAACCTTTACGTGCTAAAAGTTCTTTAACGTAGTCAGTTTTTTCAATAATAAGCTTAATGTCTAACATAATTCACCCACAAAAATAGTAAATATAGTAAAAGTATAATGTATTTATTAAATTTTTGCAAGTTTTTTAACGTAAATAACCCTTTAAAAATAAAATAGTTAAAAATAATTGCCAAAAAATAATATGTGTGTTAAAATAAATTAAGTTAAATAGTAAACCGTTGCAATAAAGAGTAGCAACTTTTAGGTTTAAGAGAGCGGTTGTTTGGTGCGAAACCGTAGCCTATTATTGTGAAAGTGCGTATTGCTGTTAAGGGGGAGTAATTATCCACGGCTAAACTCCGTTAAAAGTTATCAAGGTTAGTGCTTATAAAAGCATTGACAAACTTAGGTGGAACCACGACTATTAAATCGTCCTTTTTTTAAGGGCGTTTTTTTATTTTAACGCCATATAAACGGCGTTATGCTGCGTTTCTATAAAAATTTATGTCTGCAATAACCAAAAAGGTTAATTGCAATCAAAAATTTTTAAGAGCCTTGCCTAACTTGTTTCTATATCGTTAAAAAGCCAACAAATAAAAAACAACACGATGTGTTGAAAGGTAATAAAATTATGTTTAAAAGTTTAAAATTAGATATCGACGCGGCCATGCAAAACGACCCTGCAGCGCGCAGTAGGTTTGAAGTTTGGCTTACTTATTCGGGAATAAAAGCGCTTGTTGCGTATCGTAGGGCCAACTTTTTTTATCGCCACGGCTTTAAATTATTAGCAAGAATTATTAGCCAAAACGCTAAACGTCGTACGGGTATTGAAATTCACCCTGGCGCAACTATTGCCCCTGGTGTGTTTATCGACCACGGCGAGGGCGTTGTTATCGGTGAAACTGCCGTTGTTGAAACGGGTTGCGTAATTTATCAAGGCGTAACTTTAGGTGGTACTGGTAAAGACACTAGTAAAAAGCGTCACCCAACTATTAAGCACGACTGTGTTATTTCAGCAGGTGCTAAAATTTTAGGTGGCATAACCGTTCACGAAAATTGTAAAATAGGCGCAAGTAGCGTTGTGTTAAGCGACGTTCCTGCAAACTCTACCGTAGTTGGCATTCCGGGCAAAGTTATCAAGCGTAACGGCGAACGCGTGCACGACTTAGAGCAAGATAAACGCGACCCTGTTTTAGAAGAAATTAAAAATCTTAAAGATGAAATTAGCGTTCTTAAAAAAGAAATTGACGACCTTAAAGGAGTAAAATAATGAAATTATATAACACTTTAACAAGAAAAAAAGACGAATTTACTACGCTTGACGGGTCAAATACCGTTCGTATGTATTCTTGTGGTCCAACCGTATATAATTACGCGCACATAGGCAACTTGCGTACGTACGTATTTATGGATTTACTTCGTCGCGTGCTTAAATACGAAGGCTACGATATTAAAGGCGTAATGAATATTACCGACGTAGGTCACCTTACTGACGATGGTGACGACGGTGAAGACAAAATGGCAACGGCTGCAAAGCGCGAAAAGAAAGACCCTTGGCAAATTGCTGAATATTATACGGGAATTTTCATGCGTGACTTTGATAAACTTAATATCGGCAAGCCTGAAATTATTTGTAAAGCAACTGAGCATATCGAAGATATGATTGAATACGTTCAGGGCTTAGAAGAAAAGGGTTTTGGTTACGAAACTGACGATGGTATTTATTACGATATTTCAAAATTTAAAGATTACGGTGCGTTGTCAGGCAATACATTAGAAGACCTTAAAGCAGGCGCGCGTATTGAAGTTAACGACGGCAAGCGTAACCCTTACGATTTTGCTATTTGGAAAAAAGCGCCAAAAGAACACATTATGCAATGGCCATCGCCTTGGGGTCAAGGTTATCCAGGTTGGCATATTGAATGTTCAACAATGAGCCGTAAATATCTTGGTGATACTTTTGATATTCACACGGGTGGTGTAGACCATATTCCTATTCACCACGAAAACGAAATTGCTCAAAGTGAAGGTTTAACTGGCGTTAACCCTGCTAAATTCTGGATACACGGCGACTTTATGCTTGTTGACGGTGGCAAGATGAGTAAATCGCTTGGCAACACTTATACAATCGAGCAATTAGAACAAAAAGGTTATTCGGCTATGGCGTTTAGATATTTCTGCTTAAACGCGCATTACCGTAAAAAATTAAACTTTACTTTTGAAACTATGGACGGTGCGAAAACTTCGTACGACAGACTTCTTAATTTATTAAAAAAACACAAGGAAAGTCCAGCAAAAACGGAAGAAAGCGTGCTTGAAAAATATAAAACAGAGTTCAAAAACGACGTTGGCGACGACCTTAATATTCCGTCTGCGCTTGGCGTATTATGGACTATGCTTAAAGAACCGTACTCAGTTGATATTTACAATTTAGCACTTGACTTTGATAGAGTTTTCGGTTTAAGTTTAGACGCGTTGCCAGAAGATGAAAAAGTTGAAATTCCTAGCGAAATTATTGCTAAAGCTGAAGAAATGCAAGCGGCAAGAAAGGAAAAGAACTGGGCTGTTGCCGACGCTATTCGTGCTGAACTTAACGGCTTAGGTTACGTAGTAAAAAACACTAAAGACGGCTACGTAATTGAACTTAAATAATAAGGAGTGCTATGGTAACAGAAAACAAACCGTGGACGGTAAACGAATTTTTACACTTCGTTTTTATGACAGTTTTATCTGGTGGTATGATAGGTATTTGCGCTACCTCGTCACTTTACGCTAACGCCGTAATTGAAGGTGGTAAACTTATAGGCGCCGTACTTTTTTCGCTTGGTATTTTCGTAATTTTACAATACGAAATGAAACTTTTTACAGGTCTTGTTTCAACTATACCGTCAATGAAAAAACGCAACTTATGGAAACTTCCAACTTGTTTTATCGGTAATGCGATAGGCGTGTTTATAGTGTATTTATTAGTTAGCGCAACTCCACTTGGTAAAACGGTAATTTTGTACGGAAAAGTTTTAGTAGATACGAAGTTTGCAGTTGAAAACTGGTGGGTATCGGCAGTAAGTTCGGGCGTTTTATGTGGTGTTTTAATTACCCTATCAGTTTTAAGCGTAAACCACGCTCATAAAAAAGGCTTATCGGCAAACGTTGGCGTAATTTTCCCTATAATCGTGTTTGCTTTTTGTGGGTTTGACCATAGCGTTGCAAATATGTTTTACTTCTATTGCGCTAGCGAATTTTCACTTCGCGTAATAGCTTACGTGCTTTTAACCATATTAGGTAACGTTATAGGTGGCGTTCTTTTACCAGTAGTAATAAATTTAAAAGATAGCGACGAATTATAATAAAATTATAAAAAATCGTTTACAAACTAAAAATTAAAGTATATAATAGCAAATAATCGTACTTTTACATTCACGTTTTACGCGTGCAAATTAAGGAGAAATCTTTATAATTATGAAAAAACTTACTAGCGAAACTTTAAGAGAAGCGTATCTTAATTTCTTTAAAGAAAAAGGTCACGCCGTAATTCCTTCGGCAAGTTTAATTCCTGAAAACGACCCGTCGGTTTTATTTACAACTGCAGGTATGCACCCACTTGTGCCATACCTTTTAGGTGAAAAACACCCAGCAGGCACACGCCTTACCGACGTTCAAAAATGCGTTCGTACTGGTGATATTGACGACGTTGGCGACGCATCTCACTGTACCTTCTTTGAAATGCTTGGCAACTGGTCTCTTGGCGATTATTTTAAAAAGGAAATGATTGCTTGGAG
>JAGBYC010000069.1 GCA_017628935.1 Clostridia bacterium
TGATAGGCGACGACGTTATCGTTGACACCGAAGGCAAAGGTTTATTAAACGAAGTTAAAAATTCTAAATATAACGATTATGGGTTTTCGTACGACGTTTTGCGCGTAACTAATATGGTTATCGACGATAGCGCTTATTCTAGTAGTTACATGATGAACACGTACGTTGAACTTAATGAAGACGACGCGTTTATAGTAACCGATAGTGAAGGCGACGGGCTTTATGAAAATTACGTTTCAAACTATTACGCAATAGAAATTTACGACTATATAAATTTAGCGCTTAAATACGTAACAGAAAACGGGTTTGTAAACGAAAACGGCGAGTTTAACGAAGATAAAATTCGCGCTAATTTTGAAAAAACGCGTGGTAACGATTCGCGTTTTGAAACTTCTAAACTTTTTAACGACGGGTTAAAAGAAGAAATTAACCGTATTAAAGCCGTATATAAAAACGCCGTAGTTTTAAAAAAGGTTTTGGCTAATCACCCAGAACTTTTATACAAAAAAGAGCAAGTTGAAACGAACGTAAACGGCGTTAAAGGTGTTAAAGAAGGTTACTTTGCACTTAATTTAAGCGCGCTTAACGGTAACGGTAGCAACGTAATTTCTAACGCTTTTTATCGCAAAGTAGTAGTTGACGAAGAATCGGGCGACGTTGAATACACTACGTCGGGAATAGTGTTAATGATAGGCAACAACTATAATTCAAACTATGATTTAGACTATGAAAGTTTAGCGCTTATAAACAAAATTATTAGTAAATATTCTACGTTTATTGAAGAATTAAACGTTAATGAAATACCGGAGATATAAAATGAAAGGTAAATTTATAACCTTTGAAGGCTGTGAAGGTAGTGGAAAGTCTACTCAAGTAGCGCTTTTTCGCGAATATCTTGAAAGTAATAATATCGATTATATTTTTACAAGAGAGCCAGGCGGAAACCAAATAGCCGAAAAAATTCGTCAAATTATATTAGACGTTAATAATAGCGATATGACTGACGAGTGCGAAGCGCTTTTATACGCAGCCGCACGCGCGCAACACATTTCGCAAACCATATTACCAGCCCTTAACGAAGGTAAACTTGTTTTATGTGATAGATACATTGATTCTTCATTTGCTTATCAAGCGTACGCAAGGGGTTTGGGGCTTGACTTTATTAAAAAAGTAAATTCGTTTGCTATTTCAAACTGTATGCCAGACTATACCGTGTTTTTAGATATTTCGTCAACCGAGGCGTTTAAGCGTAAAGGTGGTCAAGATAAAGACGATAGGCTTGAACAAGTAGGCCTTGCCTTTCACGAAAAGGTATACGAAGGATACAAAAAAGTTATTGAAAGCGACCCTAGTAGATTTTTAGTAATTAACTGTAAGGGCGCTAAGCACGAAACTCACCAAAATATTATAAATGCATTAAAAGAAAAAAAGGTTTTACCATAAAAAAAGTAAAATGAAATTAAATTCGCTACTTCAAAAAACCAACGCGTTTAAGGTTTTTAAAAACGACATACAAAACGGTACGTTATCGCACGCTTACTTAATAGTGTGTGAAGACGGTGCTATGCTTGAAAACTACCTTAAAGCGTTTAGCAAGGCGTTATTTTGTAGCGATAGTGATTTTTGTAACGATTGTAGAACTTGTCGCCTTATTGATAACAAAACGGTAACAGACGTAAAGTGTTACCCAACTAACGATAAAATTAAAGTTGCCGACGTAGACGATATTATTTCAAAAGCCTACGTAAAACCACTTGAGTTTGATAAAAAAGCCTTCGTTTTAGTAAACGCTAACGAAATGAACGCTCAAGCGCAAAACAAACTTTTAAAAACGTTAGAAGAACCACCTAAAAACACCTATTTACTTTTAGGTGCAACTACTACTTATCCTTTGCTTAAAACTCTTTTATCAA
>JAGBYC010000004.1 GCA_017628935.1 Clostridia bacterium
ATTTATAAAACCTGCTTCGGTTAAAGAAATACTCCAGTTTGTTGGGTTAAAATCGTCAGAAAACCAAAGCGACGTGCCTTGACCACTTGAAGTAGCAAAAATTCTTTCGTTATGAACGCACATTGACGTAATGCTTGGCGCACCGTCAACGCTTGTAACGTTTTCGCCGTTTAACATTTTAAGCCCGTTGGTAGCAGAAGAAAGTAAAATAACGTCGTCACCGTTATAGTTATAGTTAATTACGCAAGGCTCGGTAGTAAAATTTAAGCCAGTAATTTTGTTAAAGTAAGCGCCGTTATTATTATATAAATTATAATAATGCATAGAGCCGTCGCTACAATACACTAAAAACTTATCGTCACGCCTATCGTTAACGGCATCGTAACGCTTATAGAAGTAAATTTTTTTAGGAAAAGCATTACCTTCAACGGCAATTTGATTTCCAGCGTAACGCAAAACTGAAACGCCTTCGCCTTCTTTTAAAGCACCGTTAGACATATCAAAGTTATACGATACTTCAGCAACGCCGATTGAACGCACGCCTTCATCTAACTCTCCACTAAGCCCACTTGCAAAGGTATTAACGGTTAATTTTTTAAGATTAGGCTTGTAAATAGCGCCATTTTTTTGATAAAACATTAAAACCACTCCCTTTTTTTAATACGTTTAACTTTTTTTACTGATAAGCAAGCATATAACGACGTTCTGTACTTATCACGCCAAGTAACTGCTTCTTCATACATGCCCTTTATAAGCATATATTCAGTTATAGTGCCGTAGGCTAATACGCGCTTGCTAATTTTTGTAAAAGAAAAATCGCTCATTTCTTCTATCATTCTTTCAGGACAAGCGTATGCGTAGCCTATTCTTACCGTTTTATCAACGTAAACTTTAACTGGGTTTACCTTATAGTCAACTTCGCCACCATCAAGCGACGTTACGGTGTTTATAACTACCGGATTAAACATAAACTGGCTTAAACTAACAACCCCGTTAGTAGGCGTAAAAGTTTCTTCAGTAGTCAACCTATAATACTCACGTGAAATTTCGTCGGTAATAAGATTGTAACATTTAAGCAAAAGTTCTCCGTCTGCTTTAGCCGATTCACTATCGGCAGGAGTACCACCCGTAAAATACGTTTTAAGGTTATTATCTTCTAATAAATCGCAACATAAAATTAAAATATCTTTTACCTTCATAATTCCCCTTTATAAAACTGCTCCACTTATGTGGAGCAGAATATTATTTTTCAGTAATACCTGTGAGCATTGCTTGACCACAAGGGCGTGAACAAATAAGTTCAGCGTATTTAACAAGCGTTGCTTTGTAAGTAGGCTTATCAGCAACTTGTTTTAATACTCTACCGTCTTCACCTTCAAGCCACTTCCAGTCGCAAAGTTGGTGTAAAGTAAAGTCTTTACTATTAAGCATATACATTGTTCCTGGAGGACAGAAACGGTCTGAAACTACTGGAATACCGTTGAACGACATTGCTTTGAAACCACCGTTAAGTTCCATATAGTCAAAGTTACGTTTGTAAGTAGAAAGGTGTTCCATAAGAGCACGTTTTACACCACTTGAACATAAAATTATATCAACGCTACTACCGTAACTATCTTCTAAGTGGTCGATAACCCTTTGCATATCCATTTCGGTAATATCACCAATGTTATATTCAATATGTGGGAATAACCAGCCGTTTTCGTTACGTTTTAAACCGTATAAGTTTTTAGTTTCATCAAAAATTGCTCTTAAACCGAAAAGTTCTTTATCTTTTGAGCCTTGAATATAAATTTCGTCGTTATCAGTTAAGGCTTCAACTAAATTTTGATCAAGGTAGATAAAGTTTGCTTTTTTGTTTACTGATTTAATACGGTAACTTCTATCACCTAAACGAACGCCTTCATGGTAAAACTCAATGCTCATACCTTCAACGAAGTTATAGAAGTTGTTAACTTCTACTACGTTTGTAGATACTTGTCCAATAACTTTACCAAGTAAGCCCGAAGAATCGCCGTAAAGCATTCTTGCAAGGTTTAA
>JAGBYC010000070.1 GCA_017628935.1 Clostridia bacterium
ATAAAATATAAGTATCAATATTCCTTTATTTTCCATAAAAATTTCCTCCGTAAAATAAAAAGTGCGCCTACCGAAGTAAGCGCACAAAAACACAGACTCCGATAGTCGCCAAACTAACTTTACGCAAAATGGTGTAACCACAATAGCACAGGTAGAATCTGCATTTTATCAAATTCAATACTGCTATTGTGGCAAAAAAAGACATAATTATCCTTAAATAAAAGAAAATCACACCAAAATCGCGCATATTAAGTTAGTTTGGCACTATCATAATAACATAATCACATTTATTTATCAAGTATTTTTGTAAAATAAAAAAACGCCAAACGGCGTTTTAATTAAAATAGGTTAATAAGTCTTGTAAATAGCCTTCAAACACGTCGTTAGTAGAATTGAAAATTTCGTGTTTTGCGCCAAGGTAAACTTTATTTATAGCACCTTGTAACTTACTAGCAAATTCACTATGAACGCTATTATTTACAAGCGTATCAAGTTCAGCCGTAGCAATAAAAATAGGAACGTTTATTTTTTTAATGTTTTTATAAGTGTTTAAGTTTTTGGTACATTTAAACGCACTATAACCCCATTTATTAGTTGCCGTACAAGTGCGATAATACTTGCTGTTTTGCCTATAAGTTTCGTAATTATTATACCTAGCAAGTGAAGTATAACTTGAACTTTCAAACGGCTTATAATAAGGGTGATTTTTTACGTAAAAAAGTTTACGTTTAGGTGCAAGCGTTCCCGCCACCCCAAGTATAGTCCCTATAACAAATCTTGGCACTTTAGGGCTTTTAATTTCAAGCATAGGCGACGATAAAAACGCTTTACTAATTTTACTACTATCACATTGTTCTAAGTAAAGTGCAGACACGCACCCACCCATACTATGCCCGAACAAATATACCGGCAAATTAGTAGCAACAACGGTATCAATAAACGTTTTTAAATCGTAAACGTATCTATTAAAATTATCAACGTAAATAAGCGTATCGTCATTAACAAGCCTTGTAGACTTACCGTGCCCAAACTGGTCGTAAATACAAACGCTTAACCCGTCAAGCAAAAAGTAATAAATAAGTTCGTTATACTTAGGCATACCTTCGCATAAACCGTGAACGATAACTACCGTACCCCTTTCGTTATCTGCTTTATAACTAGCATAGCAAAGTTTAGCGCCTTTATAACCCACAAAAAACCCCTCTGTTTTACGCGCGTTTATATAAGGAATAACGTCTTTTTGATATAAAGTAGAATACTTATTTTCGCTAATTAAATTAACCATAATAAAATTAAAACATAAAAAACAATAGGTGTCAATATCAATTTTGTTTAAAAAGGCTAAATTTTTGCAAAAACTACGATAAAACGGTTGACAATTAAAGTATTATACTTTAAAATAACATCATATTAAATGCAATGAAGATATTAAACTTTTGTAATACGAACTTTCAGAAAGCCGTTGGATGATGCGAAACGGTAGTCGCTATAAAGGTTGCCTCGTATCGGAGCAGAATTTCTGAACTAACAGTAAGAAATTACGGGCGAACCCGTTACAGTTCAAGGATATGATTGTATCCTACTAAGTGGCCTATTATGGCAATACGGGTGGTACCGTGGACTAAATTAAGTTCATCCCGCAGAAGTTTCGTATACTTCTGCGGTTTTTTATTTTTTGTGAGGTGTTATTATGAAAAAAATATACGTATGCGACCAAACTTTACGCGTATTAAAAGAAGAAAACAAAAAGGCGCTTTCGTTCCGCGAAAAACTTCAAATTGCAACCAACCTTGTTAAAACAGGCGTTGACGCTATTGAACTACCTTTTATTTCTCTATCTAAAGAAGATAGCGTAATTTATCGCACTATTGCTAAGTCGGTAGGAAACGTTACGGTTTGTATGCCTTGTAATTTTTCAGTTGACGGCGTACGTGAAGCGTATGACTGCGTAAAAGAGGCTGAGAACTTCCGTTTACAAATAGTTGTGCCCGTTTCAACCGTGCAAATGGAATACGTTTATCACGTAAAAGCACCAAAAATGCTTGAAAAAGTGGCTGAAATTGTTAAATATGCCGTATCTTTTCATAACGACGTTGAAGTTATTATGAAAGACGCTTCACGTGCTGAAAACGGTTTTGTAAAACAACTTGCTGAAGTTTGTAAAACTAACGGCGCTAACGTAGTTACTTTATGTGACGACGGTGGCGTTTACTTCCCTGAAGAATTTGCTAACCTTGTTAGTGAAGTTTGTAAAACTGGCGTTAAAGTTTTCGTTCAACCGTCAGACGCGTTAAATATGGCTACTGCTACTGCTATTAACTGTATTAAAGCAGGCGCTAGTGGTATTAAAACTGCGTCTACAACTGGTTTAACGTTAAAAACTGATAATTTTGCCGAAGTTTTACGCGCTAAAGGTAACGACGTTGGCATTACTTCTAACCTTGATATTACGGCTATTCATAACGTAGTTAAAAATATTGAAGGTGGTATTGAAAACGCTAAGGATATTGACGTTTCAGTTAAAGAAGTAGACACTCTTTCACTTGACGAAAATTCTACTATTACCGATATTATCACGGCAACTACTGCGCTTGGCTACGAACTTTCTTATGAAGATAGTAGCAAAGTTTACGAAGAATTTAAGCGCGTTATCAATAAAAAATCGAATATCGGCGCGCGTGAACTTGAAGCAATTATAGCAACTTCTGCTATGCAAGTACCGTCTACTTACCATTTAGTAAACTACGTTGTAAATAGTGGTAACATTATTACTGCTACTGCTAACGTAACGTTAGAAAAAGACGGCGAAAAAATTAGTGGCGTTTCTACTGGCGACGGCCCTATTGACGCTGCTTTCCACGCTATTGAACAAATTGTCGGCCACCACTATGAACTTGACGACTTCCAAGTACAAGCCGTAACTAAAGGCAGAGAAGCCGTTGGCTCTTCAATTATTCGCTTACGCGACGGTGGTAAACTTTACTCTGGCAACGGTATTTCTACCGACGTTGTTGGCGCTTGTATTCGCGCTTACGTGAACGCTCTTAACAAAATTGTTTACGGAGATAAATAATAATGAAACTTTCTTTTTGTTCTAAACAGGTTAAAACTAATACCTTTTTAGACCTTTGTAATAAAACTGCAAACTACGGTTTTTCGGGTTTTGAAATTTACGATGCAGTTAGCGAAATGAACGCTCACGCTGATAGTATTTTCAACGCTCAAAGTCAAACGGGTGCTAAACGCAAACTCGTTAACCGTCATATTGCTATTAGCGCTATTAAATATCCTGAAAAAGTTGATAAAAACGTTGACGTTAACGTTCTTTCTAACTACGTAGAATTATGCGCTACTGCTACTTGCAATAATCTTATTATTGAACTTGGCGAAATTGACGACCTTGAACTTTTTAAGGTGGTGTTGATGCCAGTTGTTAACGTTGCAAGTAAACTTGGCGTGTCTATTTTAATTGAAACACGTGGCAAATACGCTAATACTAATGAAATTTTAGACGTTATTAACGTTTTTGGTAGCGCAGTTTTAGGCGTTTCGTGGGATATTAGAGAAACTTTCTTTACTGCTAAGGAAACGGCAGACCAAACTATTCAAACGCTTGGCGCGTACGTAAACTACGTTAGAATAGGCGATATGCGTGACGGTAAAAAAGTTCTTATCGGTGACGGCGATTTACCAGTTGAAGAATTTATGAACGCTTTAAAATCGCTTAACTACGACGGCTACGTTTGTGCAGAGTGGAATGACGAAATTACTGACGAAGATATCGTTTTAACACACTTTACAAACTTTATTGATAGAATTACCGGCGACGATAATAATACTAAACCTATCTACTATAACCGTGATAAAACTGGCACTTTCCCTTGGAAAAAGTATGAAGTTATCGATTTAACTTTCTCTGAAGTACTTGACGAAATGGCTACTCGTTACCCTGACCAGTACGCCTTTAAATACACTACGCTTGACTATACGCGTACTTACCAAGAATTCCGTGAAGACGTTGACCGTGTTGCAGCAGCGCTTATTTCGTTAGGCGTTAAACCTGGCCATCACGTAGCGATTTGGGCAACTAACGTTCCAGAATGGTTTTTAACTTTCTGGGCAACTGTAAAAATAGGCGCAGTATTAGTAACCGTTAACACGGCTTATAAAATTCACGAAACTGAATATTTATTACGCCAAAGCGACACTCATACCTTAGTTATGATTGATAGTTGCAAAGATTCTAACTACAAAGAAATTATTGAAGAACTTTGCCCTGAACTTAAAACGCTTACGCCTGGCAACCCGTTATATTCTAAAAAACTTCCTTTCTTACGCAACGTTGTAACCGTTGGGTTTAAAATGGACGGTTGTTTAGAGTGGAACGAAATGGTTGAACGCTCTAACTTAGTTCCTAAAGAAGAAGTTTTACGCCGTGCAGCACAAGTTAAGCCAGACGACGTATGTAATATGCAATACACTTCTGGTACTACGGGCTTCCCTAAAGGCGTTATGCTTACGCACCGTAATATCGTAAACAACGGTAAAACTATCGGCGACAGAATGGATATTTCTACTGCCGACCGTATGATGATTCAAGTGCCTATGTTCCACTGTTTTGGCATGGTTCTTTCAATGACTAACCTTATGACTCACGGTGGTACAATTTGCCCTATGCCGTACTTCTCACCAAAGTCGTCGCTTGCTTGTATCAACAACGAAAAAATCACTTGCTTTAACGGTGTTCCTACAATGTTTATTGCTATGTTTGCGCACGAAGACTTTAGTAAAACTGACTTTTCGTATATGCGTACGGGTATTATGGCTGGCGCTAACTGCCCTGCCGACCTTATGCGCCGTGCGTCAGTTGAAATGAATATGCGTGAAATTATTAGCGTGTACGGACAAACTGAAGCATCACCTGGTTGTACGATGGGCGAAGTTAACGAAGAC
>JAGBYC010000071.1 GCA_017628935.1 Clostridia bacterium
CGCAAGCAAGTTACCTTATGGAGCACGAAAAAAAGAGTGTTTCAGAAGTATGTAAAGATTTAGAAATTAGCCGTTCAACTTTATACAAGTATAAAGATAAAGTTTTCGAACTTTCAGGCGATTTTGGTAGAAAAGCCATTTTATCGTTTAAAGTTGAACACGAAAAAGGCGTGTTATCTTCAATTCTTAACGGAATTGCCGAATTTGGTGTCAACGTACTTACAATCAACCAAGATATGCCTATACATAGTTTAGCGTACGTAACAATTACTATCGACACAAAAGATTTAACTGTTTCAGTATACGAACTTATGGGAAAACTTAAAAAAATACAAAAAATTAAATACGTTACTTTAGTAGCGTTTGAATAGGAGATATTATGAACATAGGAATTTTAGGCTGTGGCACAATCGGTGGCGGCGTACTTAAAATGATTGACGATTTTTCAGCTGAAAAAGGCATATACGTTAAAAAGGTTTTCGACTTACCTTCTAAAAAAGATATGCTTGGCGAGCGTTTTGCTGCTACTCCTGACGAAGTTTGCTTAAATGATGAAATTGACGTTGTTGTTGAAGCGTTAGGTGGCGATAAATTCCCTTACGAATGTATTATTAAAGCGCTTAATAGTGGCAAAAGCGTAGTTACTTCAAACAAAGAAGTTGTTAGTTTACATTTAGAAGAGTTTTACGCTTTAGCAAAAGAAAAGGGCGTTTACTTTTTATGTGAAGCGTCGGTGGGTGGCGGTATTCCACTTATTTGTTCGCTTATTGATAGTGTAAATATAAATAACGTTTCAAGAATTTACGGCATTATTAACGGAACAACTAACTTTATTTTAACAAAAATGGCTAAAGAAAACGTTTCGCTTGACGACGCTCTTAGCGAAGCAAAACGCTTAGGCTTTGCCGAATATGATGCAACTGCCGACCTTGAAGGTTTAGATATGACAAGAAAAATTTGCATCTTATCAAGCATAGCATATAAAGGTTACGTTCCTTACGTTAACGTTTATCACTACGGCATTACTAAGGTGACCCCTGAAATTTTAAGTGACGTTAAGGCTAACGGATACACTTTAAAATTCGTTGCTGAAAGCCGTTTAATTGATGGTAAAGTTAAAGTAAGCGTAGAACCTTGCGTAGTTAAAGCAGATAACCCTTTAGCAAACGTAAATTATGAATTTAACGCTGTATATTATCATTGTGACCGTAACGACACTTTAGGTTTTTACGGTAAAGGCGCTGGTAGATTCCCAACTGCGTCTGCAATAGTGGCAGACGTTGCGCGCATAGCAAACGGTAACGGCAAATATTATTTTAGTAACAACGGTGAATTTGAAGTTTCAAACTTCTTTGACGCTGAATATTATGTATATAAAAACGGTAAAGGCGAGTTTGTAAACGGCATTACCAACCCGAGCGATTATGAGTTCGTGGCAAGATTATTTAAAGTGGAGGACTAATATGAAAACTTATAACGTAGCAGTAGTTGGTGCAACAGGCCTTGTAGGTTCAACTTTCTTAAAAGTGCTTGCAGAATACAACTTTCCTATCAAAAATCTTACTTTATTCGCTTCTGAAAGAAGCGCAGGTAAAGAAGTTATGTACGATGGCAAACCATATATCGTAAAAGCCCTTAAAGAAGGTTGCTTTGAAGGTATTGAAATTGCGCTTTTCTCAGCAGGTGGTAGCGTTTCTGAAAAATGGGCTCCTGAAGCAGAAAAAAGTGGTGCAGTAGTTATTGATAACTCAAGCGCTTGGCGTATGAACCCTGAATGTGCGTTAATCGTTCCTGAAATCAACGTTAATGACTTTGATACTGCTAGAAAAATCGTAGCAAACCCTAACTGTAGTACAATTCAATCAGTATTACCTTTAAAACCACTTAACGATATTTTCGGTTTAAAACGCGTAGTTTACACTACGTATCAAGCCGTTTCTGGTAGTGGTCAAAAAGGTCGTGACGATTTACAAAGAACTTTAAACGGTGAAGAACCAGCATTCTATCCATACAACATTTCTAAAACTTGTATTCCTCATATCGACGTGTTTACTGATAACGGTTATACTAAAGAAGAAATCACAATGGTAAACGAAACAAGAAAAATTCTTCACCTTCCAAACCTTCCAGTATCGGCAACTTGCGTACGCGTTCCAGTTGCAAACGCACACGCCGTATCAGTTATGGTAGAACTTGAAAAACCTTTCACTTTAGAAGAAGTTAGAAACGCTTTCAGTTCTTACCCTGGTATTATGGTTATGGACGACGTTAAAAACAACGTTTACCCAGTATCTACCGTGGCAAACGGTAACGATACGGTGTACGTAGGTCGTATCCGTAAAGACTTATCTTGCGAAAACGGTTTACTTTTCTACGCTGTAAGCGATAACATTAGAAAAGGTGCAGCCGCAAACGCAGTACAAATTGCAAAAAAACTTATCGAGGAAAATAAAATATGATAACTGTAACTAAGTTTGGTGGCTCATCAGTAGCAACTGCCGAACAGTTTAAAAAAATTAAAAATATTATCGATGCAGACGAAAGAAGAAAGGTAGTTGTAGTATCAGCCCCAGGCAAACGTTTTTCGGGCGATAGTAAGGTTACCGACCTTTTGTATTTGTTATCAGCGCATATTCGTTACGGTGTAGATTACACTAATATTGCAAAATCTATTCAAGAAAGATACGAAGAAATTCGCGATAACTTAAATCTTTCTTTCGACGTTGAAAAAGAATTTAACAAAATTCTTGCCGACTATAAGCAAGGTGCTGGCGAAGAATATTTAATTAGCCGTGGCGAATATTTATGCGCCAAACTTATGGCTATTTACTTAGGTTTCGACTTTGTTGACGCTAAAGACGTAATGCTTTTTAATTACGACGGTACTATCAATAACGATAAAACTATTGAAGCAATTAAAAGCCGTTTTGATGAAAGTAAAAGCATTGTAGTTCCAGGTTTTTATGGCTCATACCCAACTGGCGAAGTAATGTTATTTTCGCGTGGTGGTTCTGATATTTCAGGTTCGATTATGGCAATGGGCGTGGGTGCTGTTAAGTACGAAAACTGGACTGACGTTTCAGGCTTACATATGACCGACCCTAAAATAGTTAAAAACCCTTGTGGCATTGAAGAAATCACTTACGACGAACTTCGTGAACTTTCTTACATGGGCGCAAGCGTTCTTCACGAAGAAACTATTTATCCTATTAAAGACTTAAATATTCCTATCTACATTAAAAACACTAACGCACCAGAGCACAAGGGTACTAAAATTTGTAAAACGGCAGACGATAACAGCCGTGTAATTACCGGTATTGCAGGTAAAAAGAACTTTACAGAATTTAACGTTGTAAAGAAAATGACTGCTAAAAAAATTACCGTAATTCGTGATGCTCTTAACGTGTTTGAAAAATTTAAAGTAAACGTTGAACATATTCCAACCTCTATTGATAGTTTTGGCGTTATTGTAGAAAGCAAAGCAGTTGAAAAAATCGTTTATGATATTATTTTAGAACTTAAAAAGATTAACGGCGTAACGTCAGTTGAAGTTGATAATAATATCGCTTTAGTAGCCGTTGTTGGTAGAAACATGGTATTAAAACCAGGTATTTCAGGTTCAATATTCTCAATTTTTGGTAACAATAATATCAACATTAAAACTATTGCTCAGTCAACTAACGAATTAAGCATTATCGTAGGCGTAGCAAATCAAGACTTTGAAAAGTCAATTCAAGCCGTTTACGACGCTGTAAATAACTAAACTAAACCCACCGTTTTTACGCGGTGGGTTTTTATTTTTTATGCCGTTAAAAAAGTTGACTTATTTTTTAAATTCATTTATCATGAATGTGTAAGGCTTTGCCTTGAATATAACAAAAGGAAAATTTTATGGAAATTTTATTTAGTTTATTAGCACTTTTTGCAGGCTGCGGTGTGTTTATTGCCGGCATGAATATGATGAGTAGCGGTTTACAAAATAGCGCGGGCGCTGGTATGAAAAAATTGCTTGGTAGTATCAGTGGTAACCGTTTTGCAGGCGTTGGTATCGGCGCTACGGTAACGGGTATTATTCAAAGTTCTGCTGCAACAACCGTTATGGCTATCGGTTTTGTAAACGCAGGCATAATGACGCTTTTTCAAGCAACTGCAATAATCATGGGCGCAAATATCGGTACAACCGTAACGGGCTTAATCGTATCGCTTAAATCGTTAAACATTTCTCTTTACGCGTCAAGTTTCGCTTTTATCGGCGTTATGATGACCTTTATTAGTAAAGAAAAGGTTAAACAAATAGGTAACGTTATTTGTGGCTTAGGTATGGTTTTCATCGGCTTAGACATTATGGGCGACGCTTTTGATAGCCAAATTATGAAAGACTTTTTCATGAGCATCTTTACAGCAATCAAGTTCCCGCTTTTACTTATTATTTGTGGTGTGCTTGTTACTGCGCTTATTCAAAGTTCTTCAGCCGTAACGGGTTTAATTATTATTATGGTAGGTAGTGGAGCGTTACCTATCGACAATGCTTTATTTATCGTGCTTGGTTCTAACATAGGTACTTGTATAACGGCGATTTTAGCGTCGATAGGCACAAGCACTAATGCAAGACGTACTGCATTTATTCACTTAGCGTTTAATCTTATAGGTGTTGTTATTTTCACAACGTTTATTTGGATATTTAAAGACTTTGTTGTTGCTGCCATTACGTCAATTCCAGTTGCGGCAGAAATGCAAATTGCTTTCTTCCACCTTATTTTCAACGTAACAACAACGTTAATTTTATTACCGTTTATTAAACAACTTGTAGGCTTAGCAGAACTTGTTATTCATGAAAAACAAGTTGAAGAAAAATTACAACTTAAGTATTTAGACGAACTTTTATTAAAAACTCCTTCAATCGCGCTTGCTCAAGCCAAAAAAGAAATTGAGTATATGGCGTCACTTGCTAAAGAAAATATGAATAAGTCGTTTAACGAATTAAAAACTCGTTCTGGCGAATTCGCTGAAGAAATTGCTAAAACTGAAAGGGTTATCGACTTTACTAACAACGCTTTAACAAAATACCTTATCGAACTTTCATCTATTATGACGGGTAGTGAAGAAAAGGTTATCGGTTCGTACTTCCACGTTTTAAACGACTTAGAACGTATAGGCGACCACGCTGAAAACTTCCTTGAAATAGCCGTTCAAATGAAAGAAGAAGGCTTAGCCTTCTCTCCTATGGCATTAAGCGATATTGAAACTATGTACAATAACGTTGCTAAAATGTACGATATTGCAATTATGGCTTTCGACAACGTTAAATCAGCCGACCTTTCAAGCCTTGACGCTTTAGAAGAAGAAGTTGACGAACTTAAAAAACAATTATCAGCAAATCACTTTACACGCTTATCTAAAGGCGAATGCCGTGTAGAACTTTCTGCCTACTACTTCTCAGTATTGGCAGGTTACGAACGTGTTGCCGACCATTTAGTTAACGTGGCGTATAGTATTATTAGTCCTACAGGCGACCAAAAAGCCTTATAAACTTCGTTATACGCTCAAACCTTGTGCTTTTACTCACTCGTGTACAAAAAGTACATCTCCTTTC
>JAGBYC010000072.1 GCA_017628935.1 Clostridia bacterium
CGAAAAGTTGTTGCATGCCGGTTATATTCACGATGGGGAATATGCTAAACTACACGGACATAGGGGCATTTGTTCTGAGAGTGAATTCGGGCAAGTTGCAAGAGATTTAGAACTCGTAAAGAAAACGGGTTGTGCATACCACGTTTGTCACGTTTCTACTAAAGAAACGGTTGATTTAATTAGGAAAGCAAAAGCCGAAGGACTAGACGTTACTTGTGAAACGGGTCCGCATTATTTGATTTTAGACGATAGTAAACTTCAAGAAGAAGGAAGATTCAAAATGAATCCACCTATTCGCTCAATCGAGGATAGAGACGCGCTTATTGAAGGCGTTTTAGACGGAACGGTTGATATGATTGCAACAGACCACGCACCTCACTCCGTAGAAGAAAAATCGAAAGGTCTTGAAAAGAGCGTGTTTGGTATCGTTGGAATTGAAACTTCTTTTTCGCTTATGTATACGCATTTTGTTAAAACTGGGCGTATGAGTATGGAAAAATTAATAGAAGTTATGTCTACAAACCCTGCAAAAAGATTTGGCATAAATCTAGACGGAGATTTTTCGGTTTGGAACATTACAAAAGAATATGAAATAGACGTTGAAACTTTTTTATCTAAAGGTAAATCTACACCTTTCGACGGTTGGAAAGTGTTTGGAGATAATCTATTAACGGTTAAAAACGGCAACGTAGTATATAAAAAATAAATTTTCAAAATATTTACCATTTTCGGAGGAAAAATAAATGGCTAAAAGAACGGATATAAAAAAGATACTCATCATTGGTTCAGGTCCTATAGTTATCGGTCAAGCTGCTGAGTTCGACTATGCAGGCACTCAAGCTTGTCTTGCTCTTAAAGAAGAAGGATACGAAGTAGTTTTAGTAAACTCCAACCCTGCAACTATAATGACTGATACCACAATTGCAGATAAGGTTTATATGGAGCCTTTAACCTTGGAATACGTAGCGAAGATTCTTCGTTACGAGCGTCCAGACGCTATCGTTCCTGGAATTGGTGGACAAACTGGTCTTAATCTCGCAATGCAATTAGAAAAGAAAGGAGTTCTTAAAGAGTGTAGAGTAAAACTCTTAGGAACGCCTAGCGAAAGTATTGAAAGAGCCGAAGATAGAGAATTGTTTAAAGAAATGTGCCAATCTATAGGCGAACCGGTAATTCCGTCTGAAATTACTTACAGTTTAGAAGAAGCGAAAGAATCTGCTAAGCGTATCGGCTACCCAGTTGTTTTACGTCCAGCGTTCACTTTAGGTGGTACGGGTGGCGGTTTCGCTAATAATGAAGAAGAACTTATTGAAATAGGTATTAACGCCTTTAAACTTTCTCCTGTTCATCAAGTTTTAATTGAAAAAAGCGTTAAAGGTTATAAAGAAATTGAATTTGAAGTTATGCGTGACGGTGCTGATAACGCCATTACCATTTGTGGTATGGAAAATATCGACCCAGTTGGCGTACATACGGGTGACAGTATCGTAGTTGCTCCTATCTTATCGCTTAACGATAAAGACCTTAAAATGCTTAACGATAGTGCAATTAAACTTATTCGCGAACTTAAAATTGCAGGTGGTTGTAACGTTCAATTCGCGTTAAACCCAAAAACAAGCGAATATTACCTTATTGAAGTAAACCCACGTGTATCACGTTCATCTGCATTAGCGTCAAAAGCAAGTGGATATCCTATCGCACGCGTAACTGCAAAAGTTGCCGTTGGTATGACGCTTGATGAAATTGAACTTGCAAATACTACTGCTATAAAAGAACCTAGTTTAGACTATATAGTTGCAAAATTCCCACGTTTCCCATTTGATAAATTTACAAATGCCGACAACAAGCTTGGCACTCAAATGAAAGCAACGGGTGAAGTTATGGGTATCGGCGCTAATTTAGAAGAATGCGTACTTAAATCAGTGCGTTCACTTGAAACTGGCGTTAACCACCTTTACCTTAAAAAGTTCGACGAATATTCTGACGAACAGTTATTTGAATATCTTACCGAATTTAAGTTTGATAACGTATTTGCCGTTATGGAACTTTTACGCCGTGGCGTTACTATTGAAACTCTTTACGAAGTAACTAAAATAACTCCACTTTTCTTAGAAAGTTTCAAAAGCATAGTTGATATGGAAAACACGTTAGCATCAAACCCTATGAACGTTAGCGTATTAAAAGACGCTAAGGTTATGGGCTTCTGCGACGCGTTTATTGCTAAACTTTGGAAGGTAAAAGAAAGCGAAGTATGTGCTTTAAGAAAGCAAAACGGCATTGTTCCTATATTTAAAATGGTAGATACGCTTCATACTGGCGCGTATATTCCATACTTCTATTCGTCGTACACGGGCGAAAACGCATCAATTTTAACTAACAAGAAAAAGATTATCGTGCTAGGCGCAGGTCCTATCCGTATCGGTCAAGGCGTTGAGTTCGACTATTCTACCGTGCACGCCGTTTCAACAATTAAAAACTCTGGTTACGAAGCAATTATTATAAATAATAACCCTGAAACCGTTTCAACCGACTATACTACAAGTGATAAACTTTACTTTGAACCATTAACGCCAGAAGACGTTATGAATATTATTGAGTTTGAAAAGCCTGAAGGCGTTCTTGCGTCGCTTGGTGGACAAACGGCCATCAACCTTGCCGAACCACTTGATAAACGTGGCGTTAAAATTATAGGTACTGACTGTAAGGCTATTGATAAAGCCGAAGACCGTGGCTTATTTGAAAAACTTTTATCTGACCTTGGTATTCCACAACCAAAGGGTCGTGCCGTAACTAAAATTGAAGACGGCGTTCAAGCAGCAAGAGAAATAGGCTACCCAGTATTAGTTCGCCCAAGTTTCGTTTTAGGTGGTAGGGCAATGCAAATTGTTGCTAACGAAGAAGGTTTACGCCACTATCTTAAAACTGCCGTTGAAATTGATGAAGATAAGCCTGTTTTAGTAGACAAATATATCGTTGGTAAAGAAGTTGAAGTTGACGCTATTTGCGACGGTAAAGACGTATTCGTTCCAGGTATTATGGAACTTGTTGAAAGAACTGGTATCCACTCTGGTGACAGTATCAGCGTATACCCAACTTTCAGCGTATCTAACGAAGTAAAAGGCACGATTTTAAAATATGCTAAAATGCTTGGCTTAGGTATAGGCATTGTTGGTTTATATAATATTCAATTTATAGTTGATGAAAACGACAAAGTTTACATCATTGAAGTAAACCCACGTTCTTCAAGAACAGTTCCGTTCTTATCTAAGGCAACTGGCTATTCACTTGCAGATATCGCTACCGAAGTTATTTTAGGTAAAAGTTTAAAAGAACAAGGTATATTTGGTATTTATCCAGAAGAAAAGAAGCGTTGGTACGTAAAAGTTCCAGTATTCTCATTTAATAAAATTCGTGGCTTAGACGCTTACTTATCGCCAGAAATGAAGTCAACTGGTGAAGCCATCGGTTACGACGATAAGTTAAACCGTGCGTTATACAAAGCGTTACAAGCATCAGGCATGAAACTTCAAAATTACGGTACTGTATTTGCTACTATTGCCGATAAAGATAAGGCTGAAGCGTTACCTTTAATTCGCCGTTTCTACAACCTTGGCTTTAACATTGAAGCAACTGAAGGAACTGCTAAATTCTTAAAAGAAAACGGCATTAGAACTCACGTATTAAAGAAAATTAGTGATGGTAGTGACGAAATTACCGATTCTATTAGAAAAGGTTATATCGCTTACGTTATCAATACAAGTGATTTTGGGTCGTCTAATTCTATAAGCGACGGTTTCAAAATTCGTAAATGCGCAACTGAATTTAACGTAACTACGTTCACTTCGTTAGATACCGTTAAAGTTTTACTTGACGTGTTGGAAGAAACTACGCTTTGTATTTCAACAATCGACGCTTAACGTCATATATACGGCGTATAACTGCGTTTTTGCAAAGTCTTAACACTTCAATGACCAACAAGGTCAATTTCAGCGTTGCGCCTTTGCGAGCCTTGTTATACTTGTATCTATGTCGTTAAATGGTTTATAAACGGCGCAATACTTTGTTTCTGCAAAATATTATTGACCCCGATAACCAACAAGGTTAATCGTGTCCAAAATATTTTGCGAGCCTTGTCTTGCTTGTTCTTAAATCCTTAAAACCTTACTTTTATTAAAGGAAATTATGAAACAATCTTTATTTGAAATAGTATCAAACGTTCCACTTACAAGCGACGTGTATAAAATGGTTTTAAAAGGCGACACTACCGATATTACGGCGTGTGGTCAGTTCGTTAACGTGAAACTTGACGGTATGTATTTACGCCGTCCTATCTCAGTTAACGACGTTGACGGTAACCTTTTAACAATAATTTATAAAGTAGTTGGTAAGGGTACGGAATATATGAGTAAACTTAAAAAAGGTACGTTAGATATTTTAACTGGACTTGGTAACGGTTATAACCTTATTAAGTCTGGTGACGCTCCACTTTTAATAGGTGGTGGGGTAGGCGTACCTCCACTTTATATGCTTTGCAAAAAACTTATAGCGCAAGGCAAAAAAGTATCGGTAATTTTAGGTTTTAACACTAAAAGTGAAATTTTTTACGAAGAAGAATTTAAAGCGCTTGGCGCTAAAGTATACGTTACCACCGTTGACGGTAGTTACGGTATAAAAGGTTTTGTAACCGACGCTATGAAAACGCTTTCTAACTACACTTATTTTTATACGTGTGGTCCACTTCCTATGTTAAAAGCAGTATATAACGCAACTGAAATTAGTGGAGAATTTAGTTTCGAAGAACGTATGGGCTGTGGTTTTGGCGCTTGTATGGGTTGCTCTTGCAAAACTAAATATAAAAATCTTCGTATTTGTAAAGACGGCCCTGTGCTTGAAAAGGAGATAATAGTATGGTAAACACTAAAGTAAACCTTTTAGGTATTGAACTTGATAACCCTATTATTCCTGCAAGTGGTACGTTTGGCTACGGCTACGAATTTGCTGAGTTATACGATATAAATATGCTTGGCACGTTTTCGTTCAAAGGTACTACTAAAGACGCGCGCTTTGGTAACGCTACTCCACGTATTGCAGAGTGTCCTTCGGGCATGCTTAACGCAGTTGGTTTACAAAACCCTGGCGTTGATAAAGTTATTAGCGAAGAATTACCTAAATTAAGAAAAGTATTTAATAAAAAAGTAATGGCAAACGTAAGTGGCTTTTCACTTGAAGAATACGTTCACGTTTGCGAAAAATTAGACAAAATTGACGATATAGGTTGGCTTGAAGTTAATATTAGTTGTCCTAACGTTCACGGTGGTGGTATGAGTTTTGGTACTAACCCAGAAAGCGCATACGCCGTAACAAAAGCCGTTAAAGAAGTTACAACTAAGCCGGTTATAATAAAACTTACCCCTAACGTAACAAGCATAGCAGATATTGCTAAGGCTTGCGAACAAGGTGGGGCAGACGGTGTTAGTTTAATTAACACTTTACTTGGTATGCGTATCGATTTAAGAAAGCGTAAACCACTTCTTGCTAACGTAACTGGTGGTTACTCTGGCGACGCTGTTTTCCCAGTAGCCGTAAGATGCGTTTATCAAGTTGCTAAGGCAGTAAATATACCTATCGTTGGTATGGGTGGCGTTTCGTCTGCTGAAGACGTTATTGAACTTATGCTTGCAGGTGCAACAGCCGTTCAAGTAGGTGCGGCAAATCTTGTAAACCCTTACGCGTGTAAAGAAATTATTGAAGATTTACCACGCGTAATGCAAAAATATAAAATTGAAAATTTAACTGACATTATAGGAGGAGCGTTATAATGGGTAAAGACGTAATTATCGCGTGCGACTTTGACGGCGCTGAAAAAACGTTAGAATTTTTAGATAAATTTACCGGCAAAAAACCATTTGTTAAAATAGGTATGGAACTTTACTATTCAGCAGGTCCTGAAATAGTACGTGAAATTAAAAAACGTGGGCATAAAATATTTTTAGACCTTAAACTTCACGATATTCCTAACACCGTTAAAAAATCAATGGCTGTACTTTCTAAACTTGACGTTGATATGTGTAACTTACACGCGTCGGGCACTAAAAATATGATGAAAGCAGCACTTGAAGGCTTAACTCGTGAAGACGGCACACGCCCTATTTTAATAGCCGTAACTCAACTTACTTCAACTGACGAAGAAAGTATGAGAAACGACCTTTTAATTGAAAAACCTATTGCCGACGTAGTTATGCACTACGCTAAAATTTCTAAAGAAAGTGGTTTAGACGGAGTTGTATGTTCTCCACTTGAAGCAGGTAAGGTTCACGATTATTGTGGTAAAAACTTTATTACCGTTCCGCCAGGCGTTCGTTTTGCAGGTGGCGAAATAGGTGACC
>JAGBYC010000073.1 GCA_017628935.1 Clostridia bacterium
CTACCTAATACTTTAAATTTTCCGCCAAGAAAACGCTCAATTGTTTTTGCTTTTTTTGGTGATTCTACGATAATTAGTTGCATTTAAGTCTCCAATTAAGCGGTATTTACCGCGCTATATTACTTTAAAACCGTATATTCGTTACGGTTATTTTTTACCGCCACCCCTTTAAGTTCTAAAGAAGATAGTAGGGGTATAAGTTCAAAAATTTTTTTGCCAGTTTTTATAGCAATCAAGTCGGGCGAGTTTACACCGTCGCCTATAAGAGTGTATACTTCCCTTTCGACGTCAGTTAGGTTAAGGGCTTTATTTTCAACAAGTTCGTAACCCATAACTTCAAAAACGTCGTTAATAGAAGTTACTAAACGCGCCCCGTCTTTAATTAAATTATTACAAAGTTCGCCAGTTTTATCCCCTATGCCGTAAGGAAAACAAAATACTTCTTTGCCGTAATCTAAACTATAATCGGCAGTATGCCTTGTACCACTAGTTAAATTACCACTTACAATAAGCGTTCCGTCGCCAAGCCCTGCTATTATACGGTTACGAATAGGATAGTAATAATTTTTAGGTGGAATTTCAGGCGCATATTCGCTAATAACTAAGCCGTTTTGCATAGTTTTTTCGATAAGGTCACGATTTGTTTCCGATTTAACGTAATCAAAGCCAGACGCAGTTACTAAAATAAGTTTGCCACTTTGAATAGCACCTTTAATAGCACTTTTATCGCCTCCACTTGCAACACCCGTTACTATAACTACGTTATTGTTAACAAAGTCGGATGCAAAACTTTCGGTAAGGCGCATTACGTCAACTTGAGTTTTACGCGAACCTACTATTGCAAAAGTTTTATTAGCATTTAATAAATTAACGTTACCTTTTGCGTATAAACAAATAGGTCTAAATTCAAGTGGAATTAATCTATTAGGATAATTTTCACTTTCTTCAGTAACCACTATAACGCCACGTTCGTCGTACTTTATTAAAAGTTCGTTTAAATAATCGCTATTTAACGCCAAGTTGAAGGTATTAGACGCCGATTTTGAAACGTTTTCACTTAAATACCAAATAGCCTCGTCTGGATAAGTAAAAATTTCACTAACGTCGTCGTATAAATTTATTATGGCGCGCTTATGTTTATAATCTAAGTTTAAAAAGCCGTCTAAAAATATTAACGCAAGTTCTTTTTTAGTGTAATTAATTTTCATTGCTTCTATAACCTATTGCCTCAAGCAAGTGTTTAGTTTCAATGTTATCACAAAAATCAAGGTCGGCAATAGTTCTTGCTACTTTAATTATGCGACTGCGCGCTCTTGCCGATAAACCTAAGTTTATAAACGACTGACGCAATATTTCTTCACATTCTTTTGAAAGAACGCAATATTTTTTAAGATGTTTTTCACCCATTTCAGAGTTGGTGTTAATTTTATCGTTTTTAAAACGTTCGCGTTGAATTTTACGCGCCGTATTAACTCTTTTTCTAACGGTTGCAGACGTTTCTTCTTCAGTAGTAGCAACTAAGTCTTGATAAGATACGCTATCAACTGAAATTTGAAGGTCTATTCTATCAAGTAACGGACCTGAAATTCTTGCACGGTATTTTGCTATTAACCCAGCCGAACACTTACACTCTTTATCACGTGAGCCGTAGTTACCACACGGGCAAGGATTCATACTACCACATAAAATAAAGTTTGCAGGATATTCAACCGTTGCTTTAGCGCGTGATACGGTTACGACTCTATCTTCAAGTGGTTGACGTAAACATTCTAAAACTGAACGTGGATATTCAGGCATTTCGTCTAAAAACAATACGCCGTTATTTGCTAAACTTATAATACCTGGCGTTGCGTTTGAGCCACCGCCTATTATTGATACGCTTGACGCCGTATGGTGAGGCGTCATAAACGGACGGCGATAAACGATACCGTCTTCTTTACCAAGTAAACCTGCAACGCTATGTATTTTAGTAGTTTCAAGCGCTTCTTCAAACGTCATATCAGGCATAATTGTAGGAATACATTTAGCAAGCATTGTTTTACCTGCACCCGGAGGGCCTTGCATAAGCATATTGTGTCCACCAGCAACGGCAACTTCTAACGCACGCTTTGCAACTGCTTGACCTTTAACTAACGAAATATCTGTATCGTAAACGTTATTAGCAACTCCACTTTCAAATTCGGTTGTTTCAACGGGTTCGAATTTTTTAAAGCCCATCAAAAAGTCAAGCGTATCTTTTAAACTATCAAGCGCGTATACGTTTATGCCTGAAATAAAACTTGCTTCTTTTTTATTTGCAGACGGAATAATAAAATCAGTATAGCCAAGCGCCTTTGCCGAAATAAGCATAGGAAGTATACCTTTAACTTCACGCAAAGTACCGTCAAGCGATAATTCGCCAAGCATAACGTATTTATCAATATCGATAGGCGTTTCGCTCATATAAGCACGTAAAATACCTACTGCAATTGCTAAATCGAAGTAAGCACCACCTTTTTTAATGTCGGCAGGCGCTAAGTTAACGATAATTTTTGTTGTAGGAAATTTTTTACCACTATTTTTGATTGCTGAACGAACGCGTTCTTTCGATTCTTTTACCGTAGCATCGGGCAAACCAACTATGTCAAACGACGGCATACCGTTAGTTACGTCTGCTTCAACGTCAAC
>JAGBYC010000005.1 GCA_017628935.1 Clostridia bacterium
AGTTAAGGTTTGGTCAATTTTTAAAGCAACTTCACTGCCTCTTTCCATAGAGCCAGAAATTAAGTGGTTTTTAATAATTTTTTCAGCAATAGTTAATCCCATAAGTAACTCCTATTTAATTATATCAAGTTGCAACACGTTATCACGCGCGTTTTCAATGTGTGTTTTAATGCCTAAAACTGCCTTTTCTACGTCTTTTTCAACAAAAGCTTTGGCAATTTGCATATGTTCGTCAAGCGCGCTTAAAAGACGGTTTTCACGCTCGAACGAACCTTTACGGTAGCGTTTTAATTTACGGTGCAAAGTAGTTAAAATTTCGCCGTAAATTTTACTGCCTGAAAGAGTAAAAAGTTTAGCGTGGAATTCGCCGTCGATTTTCTTAACTTCTTCAATTTTGCCGTGGTTAGCGTAGTAGTATTGAAGTTCAATAAGTTCAACAAGCGCTAAAGCGTCTTCATTAGTAGCGTTTTCAACTGCTAACGACACGGCGTAAGGTTCTAACTTTAAGCGAATATCGTAAATATCAATAATATCTTTAGATGAAACACCTAAAACCTTTAGGTTTTTATGAGTGTCGTACCCTACTAAATTATCTTGTTCTAAACGTTTAATTGCTTCACGAACGGGTGTACGCGACACGCTAAACATATTAGAAAACATATTTTCAGATATAATATCGCCCTTTTTTAAGTTACCACTTAAAATAAGTTCTTCAATTTTATTATAAATATCTTCAGCCACTGTAAAATTAGTCGACATACACGAACCTCTCTTTATTTATTTTGGTAAGCATACCTTCAATTTCCTCATCGGTAAGCGCAGTTTGTCTACCGTCAACGTACATAGCGTCAACCATTTCTTTAAGGCGAATAACGTCAGCGTCTTGCTTAGTTATTTTGTTTTCGCCAGTAAATTTATAATGGTCGTTTATCCAGTAAGCAAGCCCTGCTAAACCAGACGTTGCGTTAATGGTTACCCCTACTGGACGGTTAAGAATTTTTTTGGTATTAAATACGTTGTAAATGCGTTCGTCTTTCATAAGACCGTCTGCGTGAATACCAGCGCGCGTTACGTTAAAGTTTTTACCAACGAAAGGTGTATTATCAGGTATATCGTAACCTATTTTGCGCTTGAAATATTCGGCAATTTCAGTAATAACGGTAGTATCCATACCGTCAAGCGTACCTTTAAGCGACGCATACTGCATAACCATCGCTTCAAGTGGAATATTGCCCGTTCTTTCACCGATACCTAAAAGCGAACAGTTAACAGCGCCAGCGCCGTAAATCCAAGCCGTAGTAGCGTTAGCAACGCCCATATAAAAGTCGTTGTGGCCGTGCCATTCTAAATTCTCGCTTGAAACGTCGGCATATTCGCGTAAGCCGTAAATAATACCTGCAACCGAACGTGGTAACGCTACGTGAGTAAACGGAACTCCGTAACCCATAGTATCGCAAGCACGAATTTTAATAGGTATACCCGTTTCTTTTGAAAGTTTTTGAAGTTCGTTTGCAAAAGGAACAACGAAACCGTAAAAGTCTGCCCTTGTTATATCTTCAAAATGGCAACGTGGTTTAATACCAGCGTCAAGTGCGTCTTTAACCGTACCAAGATATTTATCAAGCGCTTGTTTACGCGTTAAGCCAAGTTTATTGAAAATGTGATAGTCTGACGCGCTTACTAAAATACCAGTTTCTTTAATTCCTAAATTTTTAACTAACGAAAAATCGCTTTTAACGGCTCTAATCCAAGTAGTAATTTCAGG
>JAGBYC010000074.1 GCA_017628935.1 Clostridia bacterium
GCGGACGTGCAACCAAAAAGTAAAGGACACCAAAACGGTGTCCTTTTATTTTCTATAGGGCGGATTTGAAAGTTAAGTCTTTTTGTGGCTACAGAGGTAAATTATTGTGTTTTTGTTGCAAAAACGAGTTTTTTAATGTATAATGTTTTTGAGTTTAAAATTAACTATTTTAACTTTATGCTAACTTTAACAAAAAAGGAAGGAAAAATGGAAGAAAATATTTTACATAAACTTTGGGAACACGAATTAATTATTCTTGACGAGTTTGTGAGAATTTGCAAAAAGCACAACCTTCAATATTTTTTAATGTGGGGAACGCTTATCGGTGCAGTTAGACACGGTGGTTTTATTCCTTGGGACGACGATATAGACGTTTGTATGCCAAGAGAAGAATATAAAAAGTTTTTAAAAATAGCCCCGTCAGAACTTGGTGAAAAGTTTTTCTTGCAATATAGCAAAACAGATAAATATACTCCTGCTCCTTTTGCAAAAATAAGGCTTAATAACACTGCTTTTTACGAAAAAGACGACGATAATTTTAAGCGTCACCGTGGAATTTTTATTGATATTATTCCTTTAGATAGCAGAAAGCAAAAAGAGGGCGTGTTTTATAAAATTAAGCGAAAAATTGCAACCACAATAAAAAATCATATTGTAAAAAAATTACAAGGCAAGTCAACTAAGCATACTTTTTATTTGAATTTATTTCCATGCTCTTTACTTGCTAGCGTAAGAGATAAGTTATATGAAGGCAAAGGCGATTATTACGAATCTTGGGGATTTGTTTTTGCAAAAAGTGATTTTGACCCAGCCGTTGAACTTGAATTTTGTGGCAAAAAATATTCCGTTCCAAAAAATTACGATAGCGTTTTAACCAACGTTTACGGTAATTATATGGAACTTCCGCCTGAAGATAAAAGAGTGGCCCATTTCCCAGAAGTTATTAGTTTTGATTTAGAAAAGGATAATAGTGAGGTAAATAATGGTTAGTAAAATTGAGTTTGAAAATTTAAGAAAAATATCTGAAAGTAAAACTTCTGACATAGATAACGCCGTTGTTTTAGATTTAATATCTAAAGGCTTAATCGAAAAAGATTTTACTATAACCGAACTTGGCGAAAAAGAACTTGCTGTTCATCAAGTAGATAACGCCATAATTTTGGCTGCCGGAATGAGCACCCGTTTCGTTCCTATTTCTTACGAACTGCCTAAGGGTTTGATATCGGTTAAAGGTGAAGTTCTTATCGAGCGCATAATTAGGCAACTTCAAGAGGCTGGCGTTAACGAAGTAGTGGTTGTTGTTGGTTACATGATGGAAAAGTTTTTATACTTGCGCGATAAGTATAACGTAAAACTCGTAGTTAACAATGAATACGCTTCAAAAAATACGCATTCTAGCATTTACGTTGCTCGCGACTATCTTAAAAACACTTATATTTGTTGTTCTGACAACTATTATCCAGAAAACCCGTTTCATAGATACGAATATAAAGCGTACTACTGCTCGATATTCTTACCAGGGGTAAGTTACGTTGAAAGGGCGTTTACTTTTGATGACGACGGACTTATTATAGATACTAATAAACCTTCGCACGACCAGTGGATTATGTACGGGCACGCTTATTATGATAATGATTTCTCAACCAACTTTAAGCCTATTCTTAAAAGCTATTATGGTAGGGCTGGCGTTGAAAACATGTACTGGGAAAACGTTTACGCTGAAAACTTAGATAAACTTCCTATGTATATTAAGCAAGTAAACGACGGGGAAATTCTTGAGTTTGACAGCATGGAAGAACTTAAAGCGTACGACCCCGACTTTGTTAAACATAATAAAATTAAAGTTTTTGAAAACATTTGCAATACGCTAAATTGTGAAATTTCAGATATCGGCGATATAGAAATAATTAAAAAAGGTCTAAATAATCGTTCTTTTAAATTCTCTTGCAAGGGTAAGAACTATGTATACCGTCACCCGGGAATTAACGCTTCGGGTATAATTGATAGAAAAAAGGAAGCAACAGCACTTCATATTGCAAAAAAACTTGGGGTTGACTCTACGCTAGTTTACGTTAACGAAGAAGAGGGTTGGAAAATTTCTTCTTTTGTTGACAATGCTGAAGAATTTAATTTTTCTAACGACGAACACACTAAGCTTTTAGCAAACAGCTTAAAAACGTTGCACGAGGCTAACGTTAAAGTAGACTTTACTTTCGATTATTACGAAGAAAGCAATAAACTTATTGAGTTTATTCATAGAATTGACAGCACAACTTATAACACGTTAAACGGTTTAAGAAATAAGGTAATGCCTATCGTTGAATATTTAAACAATAACAAGTGGCAACAATCAATTTGTCATAACGATATTTACGAACCTAACTTGCTTGTGTCGGGTGGCAGATTAGAACTTATTGACTGGGAGTTTGCAGGTAATTCAGATATAGGATACGATATTTGTAAGCTTTTCACTATGCATAATCCTAGCATTGAAGAAGT
This sequence comes from Clostridia bacterium, assembly GCA_017628935.1. GTDB lineage: Bacteria > Bacillota > Clostridia > Christensenellales > Borkfalkiaceae > HGM11412. The sequence goes on from JAGBYC010000074.1 coordinate 2,500, forward strand.
TGACAAGTGGCTTGTTTACTATTATGGTAGAGAAACCACTATGGAAGAAAAGAAGCATCTTTTTGCTTGTGCCTCTATGATTTATTATTACTGGTTCGTTTGGGCTGTTTATGAAGGCAAACGTGCTGGACAAGCTTCTGATTACGTAATGGGCTGGTTTGACAGAATGAATCATTATGTTGATATCATTTTAAAATGTTTAAATAAGGGAGAATAAATATGCATGAAATTTTAATTGCCGTGGGCATAGGCTTGTGGTTTGTTGTGTGTGGTGTGGTTTCGTATATATTCGTTTGCAAAACTTATCCAAACAAAAAAGAAGATAAGGAGAAAGCAGAATGAAATATCTTATTGGTTTAATTGTAACGCTTATCGTATACGTAATCGTTAGCTATTTAGTTAGTAAAAAAGTTAAAAACGCAGACGATTATTTCGTAGCAGGTAGAAATGCTCCAACCTTACTAATTACGGGGTCGTTAGTTGCCTCGTTTATAGGCGTAGGGTTGTTTATGGGTGACGTAGGCGAGTCGTATAGCGGATTTTTCGCTCCTATTATTGTTGCCGTGGGCGTTTTATCGGTTGGTTATATCGTTGGCTCTATCTTTTTTGGTAGATATTTAAGAAGAAGTGAGGCAAATACTATACCAGAATATTTTGGTAAGCGTTTTGATTCAAAAGCATTAAAACTGCTTGCAAGTATTACGGGCAGTTTTATAATGATAGTTTATTCTTTATCTTGCGTTCAAGGAATAGGCTCTCTTATGGCTGTGGTAACCGGCTTAGATTATAAAATTTGCGTTGCTATTGCAGTTTTAGTATTTACTTTAATAACCGTACTTTCAGGGGCAAAAGGTGTTCTTATAACGGATACCATTATGTACGCGTTGTTTTCAGTTGCCGCTATCGTCGGAGCGTTCTTTATAGCAGCTGAAGCCGGTGGCTGGATTGAAACCGTTAAAGAAATGGCCAACTACGACGTAGTTGAAGGTATTTTATCTGGTAGTGGTAATTTAGATTATTTTTATCCAACGGGCACTGAAAATATGATTTGGGCTGTTGGTTACGGTATTGCTTGGATGGCCGTTTTAATGGTTGCACCTTGGCAATCAAGCAGATATTTAATGGCTAAAAACGAACATACCGTTATTCGTTCGGGTATAATTGCTTCTGCAAGCGTTTTCGTTATTGAGTTTTTAATGTGTATGGCTGGCGTGTTTATGAACAAAATTAATCCGGGAATGGAAACGCCTTCTAACGCGCTTGTTTGGGCGTCAATGAATATAATGCCGTCGCTACTTGGCGTAATAATTCTTTCAGGCGTGCTTGCTTCTGCAATATCTTCGGCTACAACCTTCCTATCGTTAGTAAGTTCTAACATTGCCGTTGATATTATGAAAGTTGATGAACCTAAAAAGCAAGTTGCTTGGGGCAAAATTATTGCTATAATTATTGCTGTTATAGTATTGTTGCTTTGTGTTTGGAATCCACCTCAAATTTTCTGGATAACTTATCTTGGGGCGACTATCGTTGCTCGTTCGTGGCTTCCTGTTTCTATCGCAAGCGTTTGGTCTAAACGCGTTACTAAAGTGGGCGCGTTTGCAAGTATGCTTTCGGGCTTCTTGGTTAGCGCTGTTATGAAAATAGTAGTTGTAACCAACAATATATCTCTTCCTATTTACTTAGACCCGTTTTTCGTAGGTATTGCAGTAAGTATTATTGCTTTAATTGTCGGTTCTGCTTTAACTAAGGTAACCGATAAAGAAAAAGAAGAAAGAGCAAAACTGTTTGTTAAGCCAGAAGAAGACGATAGTCCTAAAGAAGTTAGAAAAACTAAAGCGCTTGTGTTTGCAACTATTCCTTTAGGAATAATTATAACCATTGTAATGCTAGTTTTATGGGTAATACCTTATTTATCAGGGCTTGCCTAAAACGTAAAAGTAAGCAAAGGCGAGAAATTTCTCGCCTTTTATATTTACTGAGTATAATTAAACTTGCAGTTTTAAGTAAAAAATGTTAAACTAGTTTTAAGGGGTGGGGTATGACTACGGCGAAAAAGATGTTGGCGGCTGTTGTAAACAGACAAATAAACAAGTATTACGAAGAATTTAAAATAGAATTAGCAAAAAACAATATTGAAAAAGCAAAAGAACTTATTTTGTTAATGGATAAAGCCTTCGTGTTTATAGAAAACGCAAAAAAAATGAACAATTACGAATTTTCAGACCCAGCCTTTGTTTTAGAAAAAGAAGAAGAAAGTAAAAACGTAATTGCGCTTGCTAAAAAACAGTTAAGCGAATTAAATTAATTTTAAAAGGATAGGTAATAGCCTATCCTTTTTATTTTATAATCGTTACTAAAAAACAAAAACAAAAAAATTAAAGGGGTTTATATAACGCGCATATAGTAAATATTTTTATAATATTTAATTAAACTATTGATTTTACTTGTGGCGTGTGTTAAAATCTTTATAGTTTAAAAAACTAAAACCAACTATTTTTAAAAAGGAATTTATGAAAAAGGTAAATCTTAACTGGGAATTAGGCTATTCTAAAACTAAAACTGAAAAACCAAGCGAATTTGTTAAGGCAAACGTGCCTGGCAACGCGCAAAACGATTATATTTTAGCCAAAAACTTGCCGTCTCCTTATTACGGCTTAAATTGTCGCGACTATAAGTGGATGGAAGACGCGTGGTGGACGTATACCGCCACCCTTGATTTTAGTTTAGAAAACAATGAACGCGCTAACCTTATTTTTAAAGGCATTGATTACGAATATGAAATTTCTATCAATGGCGAAGTTGTTTATGCAGGCGAAGGTATGTTTTCAACTATTAAACTTGACGTTACTAAATACGCCGGCAAAAACGCTAAACTTGAAGTGTTAATTTATCCAGTTCCTAAATGTAACGACAATAATAACAGAAGTCAAGCGCGTAAAAGTTTCAAACCTTGCGTTTGCTACGGTTGGGACTATCAC